>JBHJOU010000160.1:0-9268 GCA_050329355.1 Rivularia sp. (in: cyanobacteria) | reverse complement strand
CCCATCCCCCCATCTCCCCATCCCCCCATCTCCCTATTCCCTCTTAAGATAGATTTTTTATTATTACTTAAGACAAATTGAACTATTCATTTTGATATAGTAAGTTTATTTACAATTGCTATTTACCTGAGTTGAAAAAAGCTGTAAGGCATAACTTTCCCCGAAAGGACTTGCAATGTAATCACTCAATTGCTTGGCTGATTTAATGGCTAATCCATCTGCAAATCATAAAGAATTTTTTATTATAGGCATTGGCGCTGCTGCGGGAGGAATGCAAGCGTTAAAAGCTTTTTTTGGCAATTTACCCGATCATCCTCCTGCTGCTTTTGTGGTGGTGCAACATTTGTCCACTGAACATGAAAGCACAATCATGGAAATTATTCAACGGCAAACGCCATTATCTGTTTATCAAATCGAAGATGGAATGGCTGTTGAACCAAATAAAATCTATGTGCTGCCACGTGGTAAAGTGATAATTGTCAGTAATAATCAGTTGCGCTTGCTGCCAAAAGCCGATACTTTTGATTACCCCGTTAATAAATTCTTTAAATCTATTGCCCAAGAATGGGCAGAAAAAACAGTAGGAATTGTCCTATCGGGAATTGGGAATGATGGTACTGAAGGGTTAAAAGCAATTAGTCGAGCAGGTGGTATTGCTTTGGTACAATCACCAGAAACTGCTCAATTTACCTCGATGGTTAGTAGAGCAATTCCTTCTAGTTTAGTCGATGAAATTCTTTCTCCTCAAGAACTAGCTCGTACTGTTTTTGATTTAATTCGTTTTTTTGAAAATAATCCTTCTGCTTCAGTGCAAGATATTAGTTTAATAGATCCACATCAGCTACAACAAATTTTAGATATTCTTGCCGAAAGACAAGAAATCGATTTTTCTCATTATAAAGTTAGCACTCTTGCTCGACGGATTCATCATCGCTGCACCATCACTCAATGTGAGAATCTGGAAAATTATCTTGTTTTATTACAACAATCCGAACAAGAACAAAAATTATTACGTCAGGATTTACTCATCGGTGCTACTTGTTTTTTTCGCGATCGCCAATCATGGAAATATATAGAAAGACAAGTATTACCCAAAATTATCGCCGATTTACAGCCGCAACAACAATTAAGAATTTGGATATCAGCTTGTGCAACCGGAGAAGAAGCTTATACAATGGCGATGCTTGTAGATGAAGCGATCGAAAAAAGTCATAAATCGATTCAAGTTAAAATTTTTGCCACTGATTTAGATACTAATGCTTTGGAAACAGCAGCGAGAGGTGTTTATCCAGAAAATATTATCAAGGATATCACTCCTGAACGTTTAGAAAAATATTTTACCCATCATGGAGATCATTTTCATGTCAAACGTTTTTTACGGGAGATGTTGATTATTGCACCCCATGACTTAACCAAAAATGCTGGCTTTTCTAAAATGCATTTGGTTTGTTGTCGCAATGTGCTAATTTATATGCAACCACATCTCCAACAACAAGTTCTACGATTGTTGCATTTTGCCTTAACAGCCAACGGCATCCTATTTTTAGGAGGTTCAGAAACTTTAGGAGAATTAGCAGAAGAATTTACTTTTTTAGAACCAAAGTTAAAAATTTTTAGCAAGCGTCGGGATATTCCCTTAAGGCTCGCACCCATCACCCAGCAGACGCTAATCACACCACAAATCAATTCTACCGTGCGGACGAAAACCAGACAAAATCAATTAGATCGTCTTTTGGGAGAGGTATTAAATTATTGTCTGGAAGAACGAAAATTAACTTGCTTGTTGATCAATCGAGATAATCAACTTTTACGAATATTTTACAATAGCGCCGATTTACTAGAATATCAGTTAGGTGAGGCAGTATTAGATATTATTGAAATTATTCATCCCGATTTAAAATTACCTTTATCTACAGCTTTACATCGTGCAAAACGCGATATCGAAAATGTGATTTATACCGGAATTAAATTAAATCGTGGTGAGCAAGAAGAAAGTGTCAGTTTGAAGGTAGGATTTGATCAAAGCAAACCGGGAATTGAAGATTTACTGATTGTGGTATTAGAAGTAGAAAACCAATCATCTATATCAAATACAACGGCTTTGCGTTTTGAAGTAGATGAAGAAGCAGCACGACAAATTACTGAACTAGAATACGAATTAAATCAAACCCGTGAAAATCTTCAAGTAACCATTGAAGAACTTGAAACTACTAACGAAGAACAACAAGCTACTAACGAAGAACTTCTCGCTTCTAATGAAGAACTGCAAAGTACCAATGAAGAATTACAGTCAGTTAACGAAGAATTATACACTGTTAACGCCGAGTATCAAGGAAAAATTGCCGAATTAACTCAACTCAACAACGACATTGACAATTTACTCCGCTCATCAGATATTGGTGTAGTATTTCTCGACCCTCAACTGAATATTCGTAAATTTACACCCGCAGCTACCCGCGCTATTAATATTAGAATATCCGACTTAGACCGTCCCCTCGCCCATTTTACTCACAATTTAAATTATTCAAATTTAATTGAAACTCTACAAGAAGTAGTTAATACAGCAAAAATAATTGAGCAAGAAGTTTCTATTACTTCTACTGGTGAACAACTATTAATGCGGGTTAATCCTTATATCAAAGAAGATGGTAATCGAAATGGGATTGTAGTCACGTTTGTCAATATCGATGAACTCAAAACTATACAAGAACGATTACATCAAACTAACAATTTATTAGAGAATTTGTACGCTACTAGTCCAATTGGTTTGGCTTTACACGACCAAGAACTCAAATTCCTGCGAGTCAACCAAACTCTAGCTGATATCAATGGTTTATCTATTGAAGAACATATTGGTAAAAGCCTCAGAGATATATTACCCAATTTAGCCGATCAGATAGAAGCTAGTTTATATCAAGTAATCGAAACTGGTCAATCAATCTGCGATATTGAAGTTCAAGGTACCACCCCAGCTGCTCCTAATGTCCAACGATATTGGTGTGCTAATTATTATCCCGTTGATTTGCTCAATGGTAATCGCGGAGTTGGCACTGTGGTAATCGAAATCACTCAAAGCAAGCGCATCCAAGAACAACTTTTACGTAAAAATCAAGCATTAGAAGAAGCTGTGGCAGTAGCACAAGCAGCCGACTCCGCAAATCAAGCCAAAAGCGAATTTTTAGCTAATATGAGCCATGAAATTCGTACTCCCATGAATGCAATATTGGGTGTTAGTCAAATATTACAGCGCAGTCAATTAACTTCTGAGCAATTTAAGTTATTAGCAAGAATTAGAGTTAATGGAGACAAATTATTAGCAATTATTAACGATGTTCTCGATTTATCTAAAATTGAAGCTAGGGAATTACATTTAAATTCAACTAAATTTAATTTAGAACGGTTACGGGAAATTTTTATCAATTTGTTTCAGATGCAAGCTGAACAAAAAGGTTTAGCATTTACATTTGAAATTGCACCCGATGTACCACGAAATTTAATCGGTGACGATTTTCGACTGCAACAAATTCTCACTAATTTAATTAGCAATGCGATTAAATTTACTGAAACTGGACAAGTTACAATTAGAATATCTAGTCTAGACCAAGAATTACAAAATACACCCGAATCTACCATCAAATTACATTTTAATGTTGAAGATACGGGTATTGGTATCGCTTCAGAAATGCAAGAAAAGCTATTTCAACCTTTTACGCAAGCAGATACTTCTACAACTCGTAAATTTGGTGGTACAGGTTTAGGATTAACTATTTCTCGACGGATTGTTGAATTAATGGGAGGAGAAATTGGCTTTCGTAGCAATCGCGATCGCGGTTCGATATTTTGGTTTACAGTTAGCTTTCCCTTAGCCGATTCTAATAGTCAGCAAACTAGTTTAGAAGCAATGCCTACAACAACAGATTTTCCTTCGTCAACACAAACCCTCAAAATATTGGTTGTAGAAGATTATCCTGACAACCGCGATATTATTTTATTTATGTTAGAAAGTCTGGGCTATCAAGTTGATGCTGTTGAAGACGGTCAACAAGCATTAGATATATTAAGCCACAATGAATATGACATAATTTTTATGGATTGTCAAATGCCCGTAATGGACGGTTACGAAGCTACAAGACAATTGCGTCAACGGGAAGGTGAACAGCGTCATACGATAATTATTGGCTTAACCGCTCATGCCATGTCTGGAGACCGAGAAAAATGCTTGGCTGCGGGTATGGATGAGTATTTAACTAAACCTGTTTTAATCGAAGATTTGGAGCGGATTATCAGTCAGTTGATAGTGGACAGTTGATAGTTGACAGTTGGAAATATAAAAATCTTAATTGAAAATTGAATAAAATTAGTACAGCTAACTTTTCCCTGATGACTGTTGAGTGTTCCCTACAACTACATATCATTAATTCTGGTGAGTAATAAATTGGTAATTAGTAAAATATTTAACTCAGGAAAACTAATGAACATCCCTGCCCGTAGGAATCTGCCTGATAAAGATCAAATATGCTGTATTTAAAAATCAAACAGGATTCCTATACACAAGGATTATATTGATAAAGCCAATCTTCAAATTCAGATTGACTTAGCTGTGTTTGTTGTATCGCTTTACTTAAAAACTTATCGCTGTCAGCTTCATAGGAGCGACTACCTTGAATAGCGCTACGAGCTTGAATAATTTGAGTTCTTTCAATTCGACTTTCGTCATATTGAGCTAAAGCAGTTTCCAGATTATCGGAATGAGAAAGATAATTCGCAAGTTCCCACCCATCTTCAAAAGCCGTATTGGCTCCTTGCCCTAAAGATGGAATCATCGGGTGAGCTGCATCACCTAAAAGTGTTACCCTACCGTGACTCCAACATTGTAATGGAGGGCGATCGCATATTGGTCTTTCTACAATTTTATCGACTGGTGTTGCTTGTATAATAGCTTCAACAGGTTCTGCCCATGCAGAATATTCTTGCAAAACACGAGATTTTACTTGTTGACTGGGAGCAAAATCATCTTCCGATAACATTCCGGCGCTCCAGAATATATAACCACCACCAACATCAATAATTGTAAAAATTTTACCTGTATTAGAAGTGATGATAAATACTTCATTTAATGGTAATAGTTCGTGACTGTATTCGATGACAGCACGCCAAGATAAACGCCCAGCATAGCGAGGTAAACCGTCTTTGACAAGAGTTTGTCTGACAGCAGAATTTATCCCGTCGCAGCCAATCAATAAGTCAGTATGTAATGTTTTTCCATTAGAAAATTCTACTTGAATGTTATTTTTATCCTGTTTAAAATTGACACAGCGATGATTAAGATAAATAATATCCTTTGGTAGCTTGGAAGCAAGTATTTCTTGTAATCGTGACCAACGGATATTAAGCATTGGTTGTCCATATTTTTCCAACAACTTTTGTGGCTGTGGAAAAATCGTCTCTCCCGAACTTTTTTTAATACTAACCAGATGAGTTGGGCTACCTGCATCAATCAGAGATTTAACTATTCCCGGAGAAATTGCTTCTAGAGTATTTAACCCATTAGGAAAAAGCGTCAAACCTGCACCTACAGGTAATAATTGTTGAGCTTTTTCATAGACTTGCACCTCAAAACCTTGTTTACGTAAAGCTAACGCAACAGCTAAACCACCAATTCCAGCACCAATAACGGTTGCATTTTTAATTAATTTTTGCTCCGACATAAGTATAATCCTTGTAAGGACAAATAAATTGGCTTTATTATATGGTTTTTCTGGAGAAATTCTCATGAATAGAATATTGTATTATCACCAACAATCAAACTTTTCTCGGAAAATTCGTATTTTGTTAGCAGAGAAAAATTTAGATTGCGAACTCAAAGAAATTAATCTACTTAATAAACCTCCTGAATTCTTAGAAATTTCTCCCATTGGTAGAGTACCTGTGTTCGTAGAACAAGATGGTACAGTAATTTGGGATTCTACATTAATTGCAGAGTATCTAGATGAAACCTACCCACAAACTAGTTTTTATCCTACCAATCTTCGGACAAGGCTTGATTGTCGAAAATGGAAAGAATTAGCAGATAATTTAGGTGATAATATCATTAACTTATGGATACTAAATTTGACAAATAATTTAACCTCGACTCGTTATCGAACTAAATTAGAAACCTCAATTAATCGTCTTGCAACAGTTTTTGAGCGACAATTAGCCGAATCTAAATACTTATTAGGTAATGATACATGGACAGCAGCAGATGTTGCAGCATTGTGTTCCTTTGGTTACTACAGCTTTCGCTTAAATGAAGACTGGCTTTTAGAGTTTCCGAATGTGGGAAATTGGTTTAATCAATTACATCAGCGTGAATCAGTAAAGTCAACAGTTCCGATTCCGTTAAATTAAGTTTAAGTCTTGGCAAAATTCATACTCTTATTAACTGATATTTAATTCTGATACAAGCTGGCATTAATTAACAATAATATAAATAATATGACTAAAATTCTACTTATCGGAGTTACTGGTGGTACTGGTGGAAATGTTGTCAAAGGTTTTCTCGAACAGGGAGTAACCAATTTACGGGCTATTACTCGCAAAATCGATTTAAATCGTCCAACTTTAAAACAAATTAATGATGCAGGAATTGAGTTAGTTGAAGCAAATCTTGATGATCAAAATTCCCTAGAAACAGCTTTTACAGATGTTGAAGCGGTTTATTGTCATGCTACCGCACCCGATACAGCTAAACCCCAACCCGAAGAAATTGAAAGAGCGAAACGTGTTGTACGAGTTGCGAAAAAAGCTGGAATTAAACACTTTGTTTATAACTCTGCTGGTGGTGTTGATCGAAATACCAAAGTTAGTCATATACAGCAAAAAGCTCAGGTAGAACAAATTATCAAAGCGGCAAATTTACCCGCAACTATGTTACGTGCTTGCTTATTT
The DNA here is from genome assembly GCA_050329355.1 of Rivularia sp. (in: cyanobacteria). Classification (GTDB taxonomy): domain Bacteria; phylum Cyanobacteriota; class Cyanobacteriia; order Cyanobacteriales; family Nostocaceae; genus Rivularia. The sequence goes on along the minus strand of JBHJOU010000160.1, from coordinate 2,338 downwards.
ATGGAAGAGTTTTGGAAGAAATATACTCGCCCCGGTATCTTAAAAGGAACTTTCCGATTTTCCATTCAACCTGACAAGCCTCTACACTTGATTACAACCAAAGACATGGGAAGGATTGCAGCTTATGTAATCAAGCATCACGACAAATATATCGGTAAAGACATCGAACTCGCGGGTGATGTCTTAACCCCCCAACAAATGGCGATCGCCTTTTCTAAAGCTCAGAAAAGCAAAGTTGTTCACAAACAAGTTCCCCCTTGGATATTTTTATTATTTTTACAAAAAGAACTTTATAACATCATTCAGTTTTATAGAAATCAAGGTTATCAAGCCGATGTCAACTATCTAAGAGCAGAATTTCCCGGTTTACTAACAACTTTTGACGAGTTTTTACAAGAAACCGATTGGGGCAATGCGAAATTAAATTATGAAAGTTTATGACGAGGATGAAACGAGACACAACTTTTTAGCCTTTTGTATGAGTAATGGGAATTTCAATGAAAAATGTCGTTCCTTTCATGAGAATAGAATCAAAATATAATTTACCACCATGTTTATCTGTAACTATTTCATAGCTAATAGATAAACCCAAACCAGTACCTTTACCCACTTGTTTCGTTGTGAAAAATGGGTCAAATATTTTAGAATGTATTTCTGGAGGAATTCCACAAGCATTATCAGCAATCAGGATTTTTATCGAATTATTATCAAATTTTTGAGTAGAAATTGTAATCTGATTATAAATATTTTTTTGATTATCTTGTTTTTCTTCAAAAGCATCGATAGCATTAGCAATAATATTCATCAATACTTGATTTAACTGACTGGGATAGCATTCCACAAGAGGAATATCACCATAATTTTTGACTATTTGAATTTCATTATGTTGGGATGTTGTTTTTAATTTATTCCCTAAAATCATCAAAGTACTATCAATCCCTTGATGAATATCAACTTTCTTAAATTCAGCTTCATCCAAACGAGAAAAATTACGCAGCGATAAAACTATTTTATAAATACGTTCGGTTCCTACCTCCATAGAATCAAGTAATTTCATAAAATCTTCTTTAATAAAATCAAAATCAATTTCTGCAATTTTATTTTGAATTTCTTCAGAAGGTTGGGGATAATTGTGTTGATAAAGTTCTAATAATTCAACAAAATCATCAGCATACTCTCTAGCAGGAACAAGATTACTGTAAACAAAGCTCACAGGATTATTGATTTCATGAGCGACTCCAGCTACCATTTGTCCTAAACCTGACATTTTTTCGCTATGAATCATTTTAGCTTGAGTGCGCTGAAGTTCTAATAATGTTGCTTCTAACTGTTGAGTTTGTAAATTGAGCTTTTGTTCTATTTCTTTGCGTTCAATAATTTCTGTTTCTAAAGCTACATTTAAAGCTTCAAGTTTTGGAACATTCGGAATAGCTAATAATTTTGGACTTAACCAAAAAAGTAATATTGCCGTAGATAAAGATATTAACGCAGTAGAAGCTTTTAACCAACCAGAAACCCAATAATTAGGATGCCATAAAGTCCAAACTTCCGCCAAATGGGTAAAACCACATAAAATAATAAAAGCACTAAAACACAGAAATATCCAATCAAAAGGGATATCTTCTCGTCTGTGAACTATGCAAACAAGCATAATGGGAATTACAAAATAAGCCAGTGCAATCAAAGAATCTGAAATTAGATGTAGCGAAACCAATCCAGTTTTCCATAGATAACAATGTCCGTGAGGAATAAAAATCGTAGATAACATATTATACAAAAAGACACTTTTTTCAGTTTAACCTTAAAAAATTGGATCAGTAAGAAAATTTTATACGTATTCTTTGATTAACTCGACAATCGTCTTTTAATTAATATGGTAAGTACCTGTGCCAACATTTAATTTAACATTTGCTTTAGGCAGGGAATAGGGAATAGGGAGTAGGGAAGGGTTATAAGTTGTCGCGCATTTAATATCAATTCTGATTTTAGTTTATCTTACTGAGTGATGATATTTATCTAGCTTTTCCATGTCACAATTACCTGTTGCCTTTTTATTCCTATAAGCGATATTTTTTACCTAAAATGACTAATAAACAAAAAGCTGAAATTCAAGGGATTTACGAAGTCTGTATTGGCGTTAGAGATGCAGTATCGGCAATTCAATACTGGCATAAATTCGGTTATCACATCGGTGATATTGGGGAATTAACGGCTCTAGATTCTCATAAATTATACGGTGTCAATTCCGCTTTACGTTCAATTCGGCTTTTTCACCAAAATTCCGATCATGGTTTGATTCGTTTAATGATTTGGGAAAATCCAATTAATCAAGGTTTGG
>JBHJOU010000981.1:0-2806 GCA_050329355.1 Rivularia sp. (in: cyanobacteria) | reverse complement strand
ATGCTGCCACCAATCAGAAGTATATTTGCCTACAGCAATGTATACAATATTAGGGTATTTTGGGTCAAGTGCTAAAGCTTCTCCTCCGTAATAATTACTTTGGGCAAGAGGAAATTGTTAGTTAAGGGGTATCCAGCTTGAATTAGCAGCATTCCAACGGTAAAAGCCGCCAACATCGGTTTTGATATAAACTAAATCACGCTTTTGGGGATGAAGGTAAATCCCCGTCACATAACCTCCACCACCGATGGCAACATTCCTTTCACCCAAAACCGGATATTGTTGTTCGCTAGGTTTTGCGACGGTAATCTGTTGAAATATATTGCGTTGGATTGGATGGGAATTAAAGGAAAATTGCCAGCAAACGGTAGTTAATAAAGCGATAAAAGCAATGCTGAATATTTTCCCTTGACGAGAATTAAAGAAATTCAAAAAGCGCATTGTTTTAATCGAGAGGTAAATACTTTATTAAAGCATTTCTGTGTATTGAGTATGAGATTCAAATATCTCGAATACGTTATCGAGTTGAGTTAGTTCAATGATGATTCTTAAGGAAGGTGAAATCGAACAAAGACTAAAGCGTATTCCCAAGTTTTGAGCTAATTTACAACTGGATATTAAAGCCATTAATCCAGCACTATCGACAAATTCTACTTGTTCTAAATCAACTAGTAATGCAAACTGGGGGTTTTGCTTTAATAATAAGGTTAATTGCCGTTCAAATACATATGCATCTGCTGCGGTGATGGAGTTTTGAGGTTTTACAACCGTGAATGTGGGCTTTTTAAGTATGGTTTGCATATAGATTAATAGGTGATAAGTGATAATTAATAGTAAACAGTATGTAGAGTTTTCAAATATCTACACAAAGAGAGATAAATTACTGATTTTTTTAAGAAGCTTCTCTCAAACTATCTTGATTAATGCTCTTTTTCTGCAAATTACCGATAATTTTCAAAGCTAGGGATTTAATCTGATCATAAAAAGGCTTTGGTACTATACAAAGTAGAACAGCCGCAGCTATGGTTTCAAAGGTACGTTGAAAATCTTCTATAATAATCGGCCAATAGTTCGCGATAGAACGATACATTAGTTTCAAGGCTAAGATTCCTTGATTAATAGTAATTGCTCTCCTTGCTACATACCTCAAATGATAAGCTCTTGCTGGTTTTACCCAAGTTGCCATTTCTTTTGGTGCATAGGAAGAAACTTTTTTAAACACTTTTTCTCTATAATCAATCATTGGCTGAAGATTCGCTGATAAACCATGAGAGTGAATTCTATAAAGTGTTAATGGTTGAGCAAGCCCTGCAAATTTCCAGTTAGTTGTCAAGGCGATTCTTACCCAACATTCGATATCTTCTGATAACATAAAAGTATCGTCAAAATAATAATCTTCTACATAGCCGTAAAGGTTAGCTTGAAATTTTATATCTTCAAAAACAGCTTTTTTAAAAACTGCTGCTGAACCATTACCGATGGGACTTCTACATAGAATATCTAAGGGAGTAATATCTTGAAGTTTAGTAATTTGATAAGTACCCAATAGTTTATCTGTTTCATCAATAAAAGCGGAACGACTAAAACTTATTCCCACATCTGGATGATTTTCTAAATGAATAATATGATTGTTTAACTTTTCTGGTAGCCAAATATCATCGGCATCCATGAATGCAATATATTCACCTGTAGCATGACGAATTCCTGTGTTTCTTGCACCTGGTAAACCTCGATTTTTTTGATGAATAATTTTAATTCGAGAGTCATTAAATTGCTGACATATTTTCACACTGTTGTCAGGAGATTCATCGTTAACAATAATAATTTCTATGTTTTGATAAATTTGATTCAAAATAGATTGCAAAGTTCTCGCAATGTATTTTTCGGCATTATATAAGGGAATAATTACAGATACTTTTTTGGTTAATTTTTGGTTCATCATGGTTTACCCTGTTATGTACATTAAAAAACTGGTAGCAGTTAAGAGGATTTTGTAAAAATTTAATTTAATACTTTACCTGGCGACTAAAAGTCGCGGCTACACAAACAAAACCTGCCTACGCAGGTTCTAAATTAACTAGTCCACCAGACTGTGGATTTTGTTTTTATAGTAGCGCTTTCAACCGCCAGATACTTTTAAAATATCCTGGAAAATACTACCAAAATTTCCTTTTCTTGAATCTTTAATTTATTATTCCTATCCCGCTCGAAAATTACCTATTTCTATGAAACCTCTGTTCTCTGCGCTAAGAGCGTCTAGAAGGGTTTTTTTTCGGTAATCTTTTAACGGGAAGGGAGTAATATCGAGATAAATTCTGATATTTTTAACTCATAATTTCTAACTTCTAACAGAATTAGTGTCTAATCTTGGGTCGGCAATTGTACGAACTGTGGTAATTTTATTTAAAATATCAGTACCTATTTGTGGAGAAAGAATTGTTAATACAAGTAACTTGAATAATAAAACTTGTGCTTCTCTTCCAAATATAATTTTTGGGTAAAAACGAATAGCTTTCCATAATTTTTCAGTTGCTTGTTCAAGGCTTTTATCGTCATTAGTTCGAGTTAAACAAAGTCGTGTCATAAACAAATAAATATAAGCAAAACCCCGATTTTTTAAATATTGTAATTCTAAAGGTGCCGATGCAAAAGCTTTTTGAAGTACCAGAGTTTGATATTTTTCCATAACATCAAGTTTACTTGACATGGCTCCCGAAGATAATCGATAAATAATTTGGGGTTTGGGAACAACTACGAAATTCCAATTTTTTGCTAATCGCAGCCAATAATCCCAATCTTCACATGA
>JBHJOU010000369.1:0-2271 GCA_050329355.1 Rivularia sp. (in: cyanobacteria) | reverse complement strand
TAGTCTAAAAAATTAGATTATATCTAAGACTACAAATGAATATATTTTTATTTATCTGAAAAAAGTAATTCTTTGAAAGCAAAAAAATCTGATTATCAAAAAAACTATAAAGCAAGTATTAAGTAATCTCTGATCAAAGTAAATTTTCTGCAAAATTTTAGTTTAGTTTAGTTTATGTCAGTAAAAATATGTAATTGTTTATTTGGCTACTTTAATCATATTTAATACATCTATTTTTCAAGATTTGTTTACCTTTCGATTATCCCTGTGCTTTACCTTTAACTAAAATTATGTATAAAAGGATTGTCTACAAAATTCGGAACGAAGTTTTGTTAAATACCCGTCAACTTCCGTTTTTCTGTACTCAAGCTGAACTTAATTTCCGAGCAGCGCAGAAAAAACACTGTGAAAATTTACCAGTTATTTCGGATTACGAGCAACATTTAATCGGTAAGTTGAAAACTGAAGGAGTAGCAATGACTTCCTTAGAAGCCTTATCAATTCCTTCCACCGAGTCGATGCTTGAAGCTGCTAAAATCTTAATGCCAAAAATATCAGCAAACATTTCTGACAATAAGAACGAATTTGTAGCTCATGCTACACCACAACAAATTTTAGAACATGAAGAAATTTTTATCTGGGGTTTAGAGCAACGTTTAATTAACATAGTTGAAAATTATATTGGCTTACCAGTCGCTTATCATGGAGCTTATTTTCGTAGGGATATTACCAACCAAGTTCAACTAAAATCAAGACTATGGCATATAGATCCTGAAGATAAAAAAGTCTTGAAAATTGTAATTTATCTCAACGATGTAGATGATAATAATGGTCCATTTGAATATATTCCTAAGTTTTTTACTCCTAAATTAGTTTCTTCTTTAAAATATAATCATGGTTACGTTCAAGATAAAACCATGGAGAAACTAATATCTCCATCAGAGTTTAAAACCTGTACAGGAATTGCTGGAACGGTTATTTTAGCTGCTACTGGTGGTATATTTCATCGAGGTAAAATACCAGTATCTTCCGATCGGTATACAGTATTTTTTGATTATACTTCTAGGAAACCAATAGTACATAATCATTATGGTGCCTCTTTCCTTAGTAACGAAGATTTACAATTGTTAAGTAAAAATCTTTCACCTCAACAAAGACAATGTGTTTTTTGGAAAGAAAATTTTTGGTAAACTCTTACTGGTAATCGGTAATGGGTAATAGCTAATTGTTGACTGTTCTCGAACCAACTTTATGATGAGTGTTTAACCCGACATGATACCATGGGGAAATATCAGCTATTTGAGATAAAACAGTAGTGCAATTCCTGCAATTGAAATGAAAACACCTAAAATTGCTCGAATACTGACTTTTTCTCCCATGCAAATCGCAAAGGGTATGATAAAAATTGGGCTAGTTTGTAAAAGAGTAGAAGCAATTCCCACAGATGTAAATTTAATTGCCGTTTGTTGTAGCCAAATTCCTAAATAAGTTCCGCAGAAAGCCGCAAAAATAGTACCTGCTATTACTCGTGAATTGCGTAAATTACTAATTCTAAAGCTGCTTTGCTGTTTACAAGATACCCATATGAGTAGAATTAATATTCCCGCACTCAATCTTAATAAAGCCGCCCATAAAGGATTAATATTACTATCTGCAATCGCACTCCGTGAAAGTACCGCACCAATTGCACCCGCGATTGCTGTTAATAAGCCAAAACTTATACCGCGTCGAAATTCCGCCGTTGAAATATCTTTGACATCGGTAGTACGCTCTGTTACTACCCAAGCCACACCCAATATTGTTAATAAAATACCGCACCCAGCCAAAATATTTAACCTTTCTTGAAGAAAAATCAGTCCAAAAATTGCTGACATTGGAGAAGTCAGAGTTTGCATCAGCAATGTTCGCCGCGCCCCCAGACAGTTTATAGTAATAAAGAATGCTGTATCCCCCAAACTAATACCAACGACACCGCTAAGCAGTAATAAAAACATTGGCAAACTCGGAATAGAGGGAAATAATTCCCCAGTAATAAGGATAGTCAAGACAAAAAGCGCGATCGCAATTATTCCTTTAACCAGATTTAACTGTAAAGGTGGAATACGCGCACCCAAACGAGCATAAACTATAGATGCGATAGCCCATAAACAAGCAGCAGCCAAAGCCGCTATTTCCCCTAAAAAATCTGTCATTACAAATATTAAGAAATATTAAAAAGAGTAAATGACCCTTTTCAAGTAGTGAAAATCTTTAATATTTTAATATAAATAG
>JBHJOU010000344.1:0-7430 GCA_050329355.1 Rivularia sp. (in: cyanobacteria) | reverse complement strand
GTTGATTTTGGTGCTAGTGACGCAGCTATGAGCGATGCAGATATTGCTAAAGTTAGCCGTGGCACAATCTTAGTACCTACCGCAGGTGGTGCTGTTTCTGTTATTCATAACATTCCTGGTGTTAGCAACCTCAAGTTGTCCCGCACAACTCTACCTTTGATCTTTGGCGGCGCAATCACCAACTGGAACGACGCTAGAATCAAAAGAGATAATCCTGGCGTTAACTTGCCTAACCTAGCTATCACACCTGTTGTGCGTGCAGATGGTTCCGGTACAACCTTTATCTTCACTAACCACCTCAGCACCATTAGCAGCTACTTCAAGGGAAGAGTTGGTACTGGTCAGAATCCAAGCTGGCGTTTTAGGTCAGTTAGAAAAGGTGCTGGTAACTCTGGTGTCGCTGCTTTGGTTAAACGTACTCGTGGTTCTATTGGTTACGTTAACGACTCTTACGCTTTTCAGAACAAGCTTAACTCTGCAATGGTTCAAAACAGCAGCGGACAGTTTGTTGCTCCTTCTCTGAAGGCTTCTAACGAAGCTTTGGCTAGCGTTCAATTCCCCGCTAACTATCGCGTATTCGTTGGAGATTCTTCCAAGGGTTATCCCATCGTTGGTTTGACTTGGATGATGGTTTACAAAAAGTACCCTACAGCTGCTAAAGCTGCGGCTGTTAAGAAGTGGATCAACTGGGTAATGACCAAAGGTCAACAGTTCAACGATGATTTGCTCTTCACCAGCATTCCTGCTAGCGTTAGACAGCGCGTAATTAATCAAGTTAACACAGAAGTTAAGTAATTGAGTTACAACCCAGAAGGGTTTTAATTTTAATTAAGAGTAAATTTATCTGGCTTCTGTGTTTCCAATTATTAGTTAATTGAACGAGGATGGGGTGGGCAAAATTATAATAATGCCCACCCTTGTTTTCAGGTGTGCGTAGTAAATTTTACCTGATTGTAATTACAATCCAAAATCTAAAATCTAAAATCGAGATGACGGGTAATGGCTAATTCATCGGTTCAACCAAATTCAGCAGTTGATGACAAGCTTGATATTTTCGCTCAAGATGCGAAAAATATATGGTTAGAAGAAGGGTTTAAGTGGCTGGTACATGGTTTTGCAATTATTGTGGCAATTTTGTTCCTGTGGATGGTTTATATCATTTTTCAGGAAGCAAGACCAGCTATTGATAAGTTTGGGCTAGGATTTTTGTGGAGTCAAGAATGGAATATTGAAGCTGAGGCTTATGGTGCATTACCCTACATTTACGGAACATTTGCAAGCAGCTTTTTAGCGATTTTAATTGCCGTACCTGTAGGGTTGGCGATCGCCTTAGTCACCAGTGAAGATTTTTTACCTTCCTATGTGCGATCGCCAGTAGCTTTTATGGTCGAGTTAATCGCGGCAATTCCCAGTGTAATTATTGGTTTGTGGGGCGTTTATATTTTAATCCCGGTTATTTTACCCTTGCAAACATGGTTATCAGAAACTTTCAAATGGATACCACTATTTAATACTGATTTCCCTAGTGGTGATAATTTATTAACAGCGGGAATTATTTTAGCTATTATGATTTTGCCAACAATGGCAGCAATTAGCCGCGATGTTTTGTTAATAATCCCTAAATATTACCGCAGCGGTTCGATGGCTTTAGGTGCTACTCGTTGGGAGACGATTTTTCGAGTATTATTACCTGCTGGATTTCCTGGTATTATTGGTGCTACCATGCTGGCTTTGGGACGCGCTTTAGGCGAAACAGTAGCTGTAACAATGGTAATTGGTAACTCGCTATTCATCAGTGCTTCGTTGCTAGATGGAAGTTATACAATTCCGGCTGTATTAGCTAATGAATTTCCTGAAGCTGAAAGTGGACTGCACACTGGAGCCTTAACGTATTTAGCTTTGGTTTTGTTCGTTATTACTCTAGCAGTTAACGTCGGAGCCGTGGTATTAGTTCAGTTATTGAATCGCAAGAAAAAGTAATTAATGTTACGTTAATGTCGGAAACTTAGCAGTACTTCAGATAGACAAAGATTGGTATTGAAAATATTTCGCTAGGGTTGAGGGAAATGAGTGTTAGTAAACGTCCGGAAATCGATTTGTCTGTAGCAAGGGAAGTATGTAGCCCTCTGTCACCAGAAAGGTTTGTCTTCCAATATGGAATGACAGTGATTGCTTTTTTATTGACCTTTTTGGCACTATTACCTTTATTGTCACTAATATGGGCAATTCTCGCACGAGGATTATCTAATCTCAGACCAGAGATGTTTGTTAAACAAGTGGTTGATTTTGGGTTTGCTAATGCGATTTTTGGCACCATCAAAATGGTTGGTATTGGCTCGTTGTTTAGCATTCCGGTTGGGGTAATCACGGGGATATTTCTATCGGAATTTGGTAAAGATTCCAAGATTTCTGGAATTGTGCGCTTTTTTACCACTATCTTTAGCGGTGTACCTTCAATTGTTGTGGGTGTATTTGCTTATGGTGTTTTTGTGATTACAACTAAGCAATTTAGCGCTGTTGCCGGTGGATTTGCTTTAGCTATTATTATGCTTCCGGTTATCGCTCTCACAACGGAACAAGTACTAAAACTTGTTCCCAATTCTCTACGTTTAGCATCCGCTGCATTGGGAGGAAACCGCTTCCAAACTACTTCTAAGGTTGTACTGGCTGCTGGTTTACCCGGAATTACTACAGCTATATTATTGGCGATCGCCCGTGCTTCTGGTGAAACCGCACCGCTACTGTTCACAGCTTTGTTTAGCGATTTTTGGACAGATAGCTTACTTGCTCCTACAGCCTCTCTACCAGTATTAATTTATCGGTTCTATCAACAAGACGACCCTGAAATCTTCCAATTAGTTTGGACTGCTTCGATTGTACTAGTTGGTTTAGTCTTCTTGTTAAATCTTCTATCTCGCGTAATTACCAATAAAAAAAGGTAAGTATTGTTAGGTTTCAAGCTTGCCGCTTGCGGATTTCTTCAGTTGCAGTTTATTAGTTTCTATCGTCAAAGTTTCTTTCTTCATGAGTAACTTAATTCCAGCCATTACCGTCAAAAATCTTGCTTTCTATTATGGTACTTTCAAGGCACTTCAAGGAGTGTCGCTAGATATTTACCAGAAGCAAGTAACGGCTCTTATCGGTCCTTCCGGTTGCGGTAAATCAACTTTCATCAAATCTCTGAATCGCATCGGTGAATTAGAGGCTGATGTCAGAGTTGATGGAAAAGTAGAATTTTTCGGTCAAAATATCTACTCTCCTCGTGTTAACCTTAACAGACTACGCCGCCAAATCGGTATGGTTTTCCAAAAGCCGAATCTATTCCCCATGAGCATTTACGATAACGTAGCTTATGGAATCCGCATCGCCAGACATTGCCCTAAATCGGAATTAGATGGTATTGTCGAATCTGCCATTAAAGGTGCTGCATTATGGGATGAAGTCAAGGACAAACTATACAAATCTGCTTTGGGTTTGTCTGGGGGTCAACAACAACGTTTATGTATTGCTCGTTCTTTAGCAGTTAGACCGAAAATCTTGCTAATGGATGAACCTTGTTCGGCGTTAGACCCCATTGCAACGAACAAAATTGAAGACTTAATTCATCAATTGCGTGGTGAATTAACAATTGCGATCGTTACTCACAATATGCAACAAGCGCAACGTATAGCTGACTTCACAGCATTCTTCAGTACTGATGAAAGCCGTGCAGGACAAATGGTTGAATTTGGAACTACCAAACAAATATTCAATAACCCTATCGATCAACGTACTCGCGATTACGTCTCCGGACTTTTCGGTTAAGGTAGGACGATGGCATATATTATTCAGGGTGCAGCCTCCGTTTTTTTATTTAACTAAATATTAATTAATTAATTAAGTAATTAAATAATTAAATTTACCAACGTTATATACTTTTAGCTGTCTTAAAATATATTTATTAGTATATAGCGTTTTTGCGTAATTAAATAAGTATAAATTCCTTAATTTTAACTTAAAACAATACATATTTTTACTTGATTATTTTTGCTATATTTAAGCTAATAAATTTTGATAATAACAAAAGAAAAAGTAGAGATATCGCATTGTATATCTCTACAAAATATGTATATAAGGATGAATCTAGAGTAACATTAATAAGCGCCAGTTTTGTACAGTAACACTTGAAAAGTGCGGAGAAAAATATTCAAATCAAGTAATATCGACCAATTTTCAATGTAGCTCATATCGAGTTTAATTACATCATCAAAATTATCGATTTCAGAACGTCCAGAACCCTGCCATAATCCAGTAATACCGGGGAGAACTTCTTGACGAATAAAATGCTTGGTTTTAAATTTTTGTACGTCACGGATTGGTAAAGGTCGAGGACCAATTAAACTCATTTCACCGACTAAAACATTAAAGAATTGTGGTAATTCATCCAAGCTGTAACGACGTAAAAACTGACCGACTCTAGTTACTCTAGGGTCATTTTTCATTTTAAAAAACACACCATCTTTCATTTCATTTTTAGCTTCTAAAGAAACTTGAATTTTCTCTGCATCGCTAATCATGGTTCGGAATTTCCAAATCATAAACTCTCTACTATGTAAACCAATACGTTTTTGACGGAAAAATATTGGTCCGGGAGAATCTAGTTTAATCAGTACAGCAATAGATAAATAAACGGGTGCAAGTAGCACAATTAAAAATAGCGAAAAATAAAAGTCAAACAACCGCTTTAACCAAAAATCAACCCCAGCAAAAATGGGTGCTGTAATGGTGGGGAAAGCTAATTCTCCAATCAAACTAAACTGAGATTTGGAGAAAGGAAGTTTATTTTCTGTTGGTAGAATGTGTATGGTAATTCCTGCATTATAAAAATGCCAGCAAAGAAAGGAGCGGTTTTTAATTGAATTCCAGGAAATAAATATTTCCTCTATATTTTGACTGCGTAAAAATGCAAAAGTCTTTTCCCGATTAACCCAATCAAGACAGCTAGAATCGGCAAAACCTTGTACTGTATAACAGTTATCTTTTTCGACAATGTTGATTAATTGCTCTTTTTCTTGAGCGTCTGCGATGATAAAAATTGAATGACGAATGATACCTTTTTGACGCAAAAAGTTAGTAGATAAATCGAATATTTTTCTGACAATACAGACAAAAGCAATAGATACAAACCAATACAGTAAATAATTAGAACGCTGAATGTAAGTACTTGGGTTGTAGATATAAGTGATGAATAATAGCAGTATAGATGATAAAGAAATTGCTTTGACAATGCTTACATAGTCACGACGGTACATACCTGCTCGGTAAACACCACTGTTAACAAGAATAGCAATTTGAACTCCTAAACTGAGTAATAGAAATGGTAGATTTTTTGTCCATTCAGATTGTAAGGGAGAACTGTAAGTAATAACTAAATTCCAAGCGATACTCAAAGATGAAATATCGAGCAGTATTAATAGAATTACACGCAGCAATCGGATAAATAACCCTCGCTGTATAGTTGCGATTTTAGCGGAGCGTAAGTCTGGTTTGAAGCTATTTATAGCTACATTTACGTAAGACACGATAATCAAGTCTCCTGTTATGGATATGTGTGAAATTTAATAATAAGTATTTAACGGAACACGATATTAGTATGATTTTGCTTGATGAGAAAAACCAAGGATTTCCTGAATCAATAATTTACCGACAAACCAGGGTTGAACTAAATAGCGTTTCCATAGTCTTTTGGGTTCGCTAAACAGACGATAAGACCATTCCAAACCCATTTTTCCCATCCACCGTGGGGGAGTTGGAACGACACCTGCAACATAGTCCATACAAGCACCGCTGGGTAGAATTGCATTGGTCTGAAGCTGGTCGAGATTATCGAGAATCCAACGTTCTTGACGAGGCATACTCATTCCTACCATTAAAATGTGAGGTTGGAAAGCGTTGATTGCAGCGATGGTAGTTTGATTCTCTGGACTATGTTTAGTCACATCGATATAACCATGAGCGCAAGCAATCTCTAAACCAGGGTATTTTTGACGTAAAATTTCTGCTCCTTGTTGAGCAACTCCTGGTTTGGAACCTAAGTAAAATATACGCCAATTTTTGTTAGCTGCTTCTTCCATTAAAGACCATACCCAGTCAGCATAGGTAACTCGATGTTCTCGCTCGATGGAATATCCCCGCAGTTTACCAATGAATACTAATGGCATACCATCAACATGGATATAGTCAGCCTTGTTATAGAATTTACGCATCAGAGCGTCATGATGATAAATATACAGACTATGCAAATTGTGATTGGCAATAATCCATTTTTTTTGCTGTTGAATAGAGTCTGCAACTAAACTATTCAACTGGGAAATATTGAGTGCATCAACTTCAATGCCGAGAAATTTTAATGGGGAACGATTCATAGGTTTAAGAGGTTTTAAAAGTTAAGAATTACTTGTGGATAACAAAACATTTGCAATAGATTGCGCTCTAGCATTCCAGGAATATTTCTCTTTAATTAAGTTGTATGCAGCCTGAGCAAGGGGTTGATATTTGACTTGATTTGAAGCAACATCTAAGATTCTTTGAGCAATATCTTCGGTAGAGTAATCTGTTACTAAGAGATGTTGAAGATGGCGAAATTCTTCTAAACCACGCAATCCTTCAGGTGTGGAAATCACTAGTTTTTGACTTGCGAAATAATCAAGGGCTTTATTCCGCGCTCCTCCTGCTACTGCTTGTTTAGAAAATGGCAATAGAGTAATATCTGCATATTTAATGTGAGTTATAAAATCATTTCTACTGGGCAAGAATCCTGTGAATGAAATATTAGATGGTAGTTTTTCTTGAATATCATTTATGCTGCGACCTATGACAATAAAATGTATTTTTTCTGGCTGATTTTCTAATTTTTTAGCAATATCTATTGTCATCGATACTGACATATCATTAGTTGGAAATCCATAGGTTTTCGGTGCTACAACTACTACAATTTTAGCTGGTCGTAATTGTTGATAAGGGTCTATATCATTTAAAGAATGACTATTTAATAAATCTTCTGTAACTCCATTTCCTATACAGAATATTTGTTTGGGAGTTCTTCCATACCACTGAGAAATTAATTTTGGAGTAGATTCCCCAGCAGCAATGATAGGATGACCAGAAAAGATGAGTATTCCTTGAGCAATATAGGTTTTAATACATTGTTTTAACTCTTGAAACCAATTATTCACTGAAGATAAACGTGTCCAATATTCATAAGCAGAGAAAGTATGAAAATCCAAGACAAGAGAGCAATTTTGAGTTTTTTTGAGTTTAAGAGCAATCATTGCAGCTATACTTGGAAGTGTTTCTTGAGCATATATAATATCTGGACGAAACTCATCAATAGATTTTTGTACTGCTTTAATATATGATTTAAGACTTCTAGAACCAACAGAAATTGCCGG
>JBHJOU010000026.1:0-2681 GCA_050329355.1 Rivularia sp. (in: cyanobacteria) | reverse complement strand
AGGTTTGGATGGGATTCTTAAAATTTAAAAACAGAGATTCTATAGCTAATTAAGCAGGCAAATTTACGCACCCAAAATATCTCACCCACCCTACATTACCCTCACCAACCAAGTTAGTCGTTTTCCCATACTTCCCTGCCAATTAAATCGGCGATGCGATCGCGCAGCAAAAATTCACATTTTTCTAATTCGCATTCAATGCAAACCCACTCTCTTGCCGGTATGTATTGACACAATGTATATATAGGCTGTTGTCGGCTTACTACTCCTCTTTGAACCAATCGCCGCGCTTCGTCCTGAATCACGTCTAAAGAGTAATTGATAGAAGACACCGTATTCACACTCATAATTACCACTCGCTATGTTACACGTAAGTATTATTCCCAAAATTTAGCCGAAACGAACAAGGTAATAAACCTATTTTCTACTCTGTTTTTTGTAATTTGCTATACGGAACTATTTACATTTTGACGTTATAAAACCTCAAAAAATATAAAGATATGTTACGAAAGTCATCAAATTATAACAATATACTCCCATATCTAAAAATCATCAATTTATTTGTAGCAAATATGACATTTAAATTATTAATGCCAGGATTATTAGGGGAACTTAATAATCAGAAATCAATCAGATAACCAGTAGAAAAGGCTTTTGAGCAAGTTTATGAGTTGAACGATTTATTTACAACAAAGGTTAAATTGAGATTGAGATGTACCTGTCCCTAGGAAAACAACGGATAAATATCCTCAAATAGCCAGGGTATAAACTATCGCCTTCCATAGACGCTAAGGTACAACAAAACAGCTAAACATTTACCTACTGTTAATAATTTCTTAAGCAGACTCGTAATTACTTAGTTAAGTAAAATACTGTTTTCCGCTAAGTCTTTGAGACAAACAGATGTAGCAAGACAATATCGCGATCGCATCAGACGAATATTGAATTGAGTTATGGATTCATAACTTCAGCGATTTATTTAATTTGCGTGGACAGTAAGGAGGCATTAGATTTATGTCTAATGCATTACAAATAATTGACCTCTAAAGTCAGATCAACTTACGTAAATTATTGGATCAAATGTTGTTAACTTTAGTAAAGTGGATAAAATTTCCTGATAATAGGTGTATGGAACAATGTATGATTAAAGATTTTGAAAAAGACTCCATAAAAGTGAATTAGCGTTAGTTCCGAGGATTTAATCGAGAAGAAGCGCCGATATCGAATCTTAAAGATTAAGAAAACATTAAGTCATCAAGCCTTGATTATTTCAGCTAAAATTGCAATGCTTCTTTTCCTAACTATTTGTTTTTCCCTATCTCGACTATCCGTAATTATTATTTAACAATTGATAGTTTTGATTTGATTCGGTTATCAGTTAAGCCTTGTAGGAGTATGTAAACCAAAGTAAAATAGCACGCGGTGTTGAAGGAGTGAAAATTATGTATATTCGGGGTGTGGGGTTAACTAGTAGCCTAGTTAAACGACTGTTTTGTGCTGCCATATTTGGCTTAAGCATGAGTTTGACAGTAGCTTGTCAGCAAGGAAAAGATTCTCAAGATTCAACGGTACAGCCGGTTAATCCTAGCAATAACCAAAATATCGCTACGACACCGCAAAAAACACCAGGTGAAATCACCGTAAATGTACCATCACCTTTTCCTAGAGTGAGTAGCCCGCAAGTAACAGCACCTGCTGTTCCTAACTCAGTTGCGAGAGTACCGCAAAATCAAAACCAAGCACCTGGGAGTGAATCTTCTTCAGAAAATAATTCTATTTCTAAAGCTTTAACCGAAAAACTTGGTCCTCAAGCTGCTTCTCAACCAAATCTTTCTCAACCACAAACTCAAACGGAGACACCAAATCAACCGAATTCCAATAAACCTGTTGTTCAAGCTTTAAGAAGTGCAGCTAATAATCCAGAGAGAAAAATTGCTGCTGCTAGTAATACAAATGTTTATCGGAGTCAGCGATTGGGTGTTAATTTTAATTATCCAAAAGGTTTTGTAATTAAAGAACCCCAGTCTGTTGCTGATTCATCAAAAGTTTTGGAATTATGGAGTCTTCAAGATTATCAAGCAATAGCACAAGGCAAATATAAAAATACATTTTCACCTGGTAATGTGAGCATTTCTTTAGAAAACAATCCTCAAGGTTTATCCTTAGTTCAATGGGTAAGTAATAATGAAGAATTTGGAGATGTAATCCCGGAAAGCTACGATACAAAAGTTGTCGCTGGGAAAGAAGCAATATCTTTTCGTACTGAGGGTTTATATGAATTCCAAAATATAGCGTTACCTAGTACTGATGGTAAAAAAATTATTCTCATTAGCTTTGCCAAAGGTGATAAGAATTATCAAAATGTATTTGACCAAGTAGTTTCTAGTTTACAAGTTAATTAACTCTATTTGTCGTAGAGTGATAAGTCGGGTTTTTATGATGTTTATTTCCTATAACCAATAAGCTTTCAAAAACCCGATTTCTTAACAGCTTCTGAGGTGATAAGTCGGGTTTTTATGATGTTTATCTCGTGATAGGAATATTTTAGGTAAAAAACCCGACTTCTGAAACATCCACTGTCAACTATCAACTAATTTTTCAGAATAAAAGGTGAATCAATTTCCCAAACTTTACCAGCAATAACTAATATTTGATAAATCATTACTGCTACTTCTGCACGG
>JBHJOU010000442.1:0-2644 GCA_050329355.1 Rivularia sp. (in: cyanobacteria) | reverse complement strand
GAAGACCGTTTCCAACCAATGCCGGTTATCGCTCGTACTCCCGAAGAAATACTGGCAGCAAAAGTCAATAAACCAACGTTATCACCGAATCTTTCTGTATTAGAACAAGTTGAAAAATCCGGAATGAAGCGGTTATTGGTAATTGGTGTTGGTTGTCAAATTCAAGCCTTACGTGCTGTAGAAAAACAACTTGGTTTAGAAAAGCTTTATGTCTTGGGTACCCCTTGCGTTGATAATGTGACTCGCGCTGGATTGCAAAAATTTCTGGAAACTACGAGTAAATCTCCTGATACGGTAGTGCATTACGAATTTATGCAAGATTTCCGGGTTCACTTCAAACATGAGGATGGTTCAACGGAAACAGTACCTTTCTTTGGTTTAAAAACAAATAAACTCAAAGATGTATTTGCTCCTTCTTGCATGAGTTGTTTTGACTACGTAAATTCACTAGCAGATATTGTAGTTGGGTATATGGGCGCACCTTTCGGTTGGCAATGGATTGTGGTCAGAAACGAGCGCGGTCAAGAAATGTTGGATTTAGTCAAAGACCAAATAGATACCCAAGCAGTGATGTCCCAAGGAAATCGCCAAGCCGCAGTACAGCAAAGTATTCCAGCTTACGATCAAGGCGTGACACTTCCGATGTGGGCAGCCAAATTAATGGGTGTAGTAATTGAAAAGATTGGTCCCAAAGGTTTGGAATATGCCAGATTTTCCATAGATTCTCACTTTACACGGAATTATTTGTATACAAAGCGCAATTATCCAGAGAAGTTAGAAAAACACGTTCCAGAATTTGCCAAGCGGATTGTCGGACAGTATAAGTTACCAGAGTGAAGGGGATGGGGGGACTTTCGGGATGGGGAGACTTTCGGGATGGGGAGAGATTATTACCAATTACCCATTACCCATTACCAATTACCTCAATCACAGCTTCAAGAGCGATCGCCACATGAGTCCAATGAGTTCCCCCTTGACAATAAACTATGTAGGGTTCCCTTAATGGTCCATCAGCAGAAAATTCTAAGGTACTACCTTCGATAAATGTCCCCCCAGCCATGACTACTTTGCTTTCGTATCCCGGCATTTCGTCGGGAATGGGGTCGAGGTAGGAACCGATGGGAGAATGCTGCTGTATGGCTTTACAAAAGGCAATTAGTTTTTCAGCAGAACCGAGTTTAATTGCTTGAATTACATCTCCACGAGGTGCAAAAGGTGCGGGGTTCACGGGATATCCTAGTTTGTCAAACACATAACCAGTCAGGTGAGTGCCTTTCATTGCTTCCCCTACCATTTGTGGAGCTAAGAATAATCCCTGAAATAACAGACGAAGTTGGTCAAATGTCGCACCTCCTTCTCTACCGATTCCCGGAGCCGTCAAACGACAAGCCGCAGCTTCCACTAAATCCTCGCGTCCAGCTATATAGCCACCAGCAGTTACAATAGTTCCTCCAGGATTTTTGATTAAAGAACCAGCCATTAAATCCGCGCCGACATGAGTAGGTTCTTGAGTTTCGATAAATTCGCCGTAACAGTTATCGACAAAACAAACAGTGTGCGGATTTTGCTGCTTGACTAAACGCACAATTTTCTCTATGTCGGCAATTGAAAGACTAGAACGCCAGGAATAGCCGCAGGAACGCTGTATTAATACCAAACGAGTCTTATGCTCTACCGCATGGCTTAAAGCTTGCCAATCCACCGTTCCTTCTGGAGTGAGATTCAATTGGCGATAGGTTATGCCAAAATCGATTAGTGAACCTTGATTTTTACCTCTTAAGCCAATGACTTCTTCAAGAGTATCGTAGGGTGCGCCTGCTACAGCCAACATTTCATCACCGGGACGGAGAACGCCGAATAAAGCACAAGCTATGGCGTGAGTCCCCGAAACGAACTGTACCCTGACAGCAGCGGCCTGCGCTCCCATGATTTGTGCAAAAACTTGATCTAACGTTTCTCTGCCTAAATCATCATGACCGTATCCCGTTACACCTGCAAAGTGGTGCGCCCCTACACTATGATGACGGAAGGCGTTTAGCACTCTTTGAAGATTTTGCTTGACCTTGTGGTCAATTCCAGAAAAAATCTTTAACAGTGCTTGTTCTGCTTCTTGCAGTTGTTCCAAGCTGTTCATTAGTAAAACCGTTCTCAAAAAAATAATTAAACTATGGGGATTTGTGGCGTTATTGGCGCTACCCTTTGCGTAATTATCACGCAAAAGCCCAAAATTGGGGCATAACGGACGCGCAGATTAGGCTAAACAATTCTCAAACAGGTTAACGCATGACAATTGCTACATCAACAACTAAAGGTCCATTAAATTGGCTGCACATTTCATTTTTCGTCGGATTACATTTTGGGATTTTGCTTGCTCCATTCCCCGCTTTTTTTAACTGGAAAGCCGTAGCCGTAGCTTTCTTTTTGTATTGGGTAACTGGAGGTTTAGGCATTACTCTGGGATTTCACCGACTGATCACTCATCGCAGTTTTCAAACTCCCAAGTGGCTGGAGTATTTCTTAGCATTTTGCGGGACTCTGGCTTGTCAAGGAGGACCGATCGCGTGGGTGGGAATGCATCGCATCCACCACTTGCATTCTGACCAAGAGTTAGACCCTCATAATTCTAATAAAGGTTTCTTCTGGA
>JBHJOU010000114.1:0-8692 GCA_050329355.1 Rivularia sp. (in: cyanobacteria) | reverse complement strand
TTGGAACGGGAGCGCGGCATTACTATTAAGCTGCAAGCTGCCCGAATGAATTATACGGCTCAAGATGGTCAACAATATGTCTTAAATCTCATTGATACTCCCGGACACGTTGACTTTTCTTATGAGGTGTCCCGGAGCTTGGTAGCCTGCGAAGGAGCGTTGTTAGTGGTTGATGCTTCTCAAGGTGTAGAAGCTCAAACTTTAGCTAATGTTTATTTGGCTATTGAAAACAATTTAGAAATTATCCCGGTTTTAAATAAAATCGATTTACCGGGTGCTGAACCGGAACGGGTAATTGGTGAAATCGAAGAAATTATCGGTTTAGATTGCAGCGGTGCGATTCTGGCTTCTGCGAAGGAAGGAATCGGTATTCCCGAAATTTTAGAAGCGATTGTCGAACGAGTACCGCAGCCCCAGAATACTGTTGACGAGCCTTTACGAGCGTTGATTTTTGATAGTTATTATGATAGCTACCGGGGAGTAGTTGTTTATTTCCGGGTGATGGATGGCACTGTGAAAACTGGTGATAAAGTCTATCTGATGGCTTCTGAGAAGGAATATGAAATTGATGAGTTGGGGGTGCTTTCTCCGACTCAAAAGCCGGTGGATCAACTTCATGCTGGGGAAGTTGGTTATTTTGCAGCGGCAATTAAAGCTGTGGCAGATGCGCGGGTTGGAGATACAATTACTTTAAGTAAAGCTAAAGCTCTACAGGCTTTACCCGGTTATGCAGAAGCTAAACCGATGGTTTTTTGCGGAATGTTTCCTATCGATTCTGACCAGTTTAAGGATTTACGGGAAGCTTTAGAAAAACTTAAGCTGAATGATGCCGCTTTACAATTTGAACCGGAAACTTCCAGCGCTATGGGTTTTGGTTTCCGTTGCGGTTTCTTAGGTTTGCTGCACATGGAAATTGTTCAAGAACGTTTGGAGCGCGAATATAATCTTGATTTAATTATTACTGCTCCTTCGGTGGTTTACCGGGTAATTACTAACAAGGGCGAAGAAGTTTACATTGATAATCCCAGTAATTTACCTTCTCCTAACGAACGGGAAAAAATTGAAGAACCCTACGTTAAGGTAGAAATGATTACACCGGAAACCTATGTGGGTACTTTGATGGAGTTATCTCAAGGTCGTCGGGGTATATTCAAAGATATGAAATATCTTACCCAAGGACGGACGACATTAACTTATGAGTTACCTTTAGCCGAAGTTGTCACCGACTTTTTTGACCAGATGAAATCGCGATCGCGTGGTTATGCGAGTATGGAATATCAGTTGATTGGTTATCGTGAAAATCATTTGGTAAAGTTGGATTTGATGATTAATGGCGACCCAGTAGACTCTTTAGCGATGATTGTCCACCGTGATAAAGCTTATCATGTTGGAAGGTCAATGGCTGAGAAATTGAAGGAATTAATTCCCCGTCATCAATTTAAAGTACCAATTCAAGCGGCGATTGGTAGTAAGATAATTGCCTCAGAACATATTCCAGCATTGCGGAAGGATGTTTTAGCCAAATGTTATGGTGGTGATATTAGTCGGAAGAAGAAACTTTTACAGAAGCAAGCCAAAGGTAAGAAGCGCATGAAGTCTGTGGGTACGGTGGATGTTCCCCAGGAAGCTTTTATGGCTGTGTTGAAGTTAGATCAACAAACTTCCTAACCCGATAATTTTCTAGAGACGTTGGACTGCAACGTCTCTCCTATTTAGAATTATTAGGATTATATAGATTAATTGCATGAAATTATATTCCCAGCCAATAAAACATCATATGAGGAAATCGCCCGTTCTCGAAAATAGTACGGGCGATTTTGTTAAGAAGTTAGGATTATTTTTATAATACATAGTATTTAGGCAATTGACACATTATTTTCAGTTTATAATCAATATTTTAGTATTTACGACAAAAAAGCTTGCCTTAGTTAAGTAGTTGGACAAAATTAAGTTCCTTTCTCCTGTGTCCTCCAGACACGCTATGCTCCGGGGAGATGCTGGCACGAACCTTGAAACAAGGAACTCTTAATAGGGTTGGGAGGAACATCCAATCTTGGTATTGTAATTAATTCTGTCTGAGTACTTAATCGGTTGGGCGTTAAGCTGTTAGATACGAAAGCCAATGTGGAATTGCCAAGAGAATTTGCATTAAACTGCTAATTCCAACAAACTTGGATAACCGTAAGAATTATTTGCTTGTAACCGAAAACAATCGTAATTACGAAATACAAAATCAGCCGTTACCTGAAGATTATTCTTTAAATGGCAATCTTCTCCAAAAGCTTCTAAAGCAATACTCCACCAACTATTACCATTAATTTCTGTATTAGTAAGTTCTAAACTACAACCGTTATCTATATCAGTATCGGTATCACTATAAACAGGTTCTGCTGTATTCGCAGTGACTTGATAAAGTTGCGAATAACGAACTTTTGCGACTCTTACCCATATAGGATTATCTCCAATTTGAGCAAGTTGAAAAGTTTCTTCAGTAGAATCCAAACATCGCCACTTTTTCCATTTTTCCAGATTACCTTCTACTAAAGAACCAAAATTTATCAGATTCGAGTCGGGATAACGCCATTTTATTTCCAAAGCTCCTTGACGTAACTTAATTCCTAAATAATCGCATTTTGGGGTGTAAAGATACACATCTTGGCGTTTTTCTGGTACTTTTGTGGGTGATAAAAGACAATTCTGCTTAAACCAAGATTCAACATTTTCGGGAATATTACCCGAATAAAACCAGCGTACTTCGTAAGTTGTCAACATACGTGGGACAATAAAACGAGAATTTACCCTTATGGTTACGCATTATTTCCAGCCCAAAGGAACCAAAGCAAATGTGGAAACGAATTTCAGTTACTTTATTTTTAGTATTTAGCTTGTGCCTAACTAATATTAGTACAGCCGGTGCTGCTGCACTTAATAGTTATATAGACTCAACCGATGGCTATCAATTCTTATATCCTACCGGCTGGGTGGAAGTAAAGGTAGGCAATGGTCCTGATGTTGTTTTTCACGATATTATCGAAACAACTGAAAATGTTTCCGTGGTGATTAGTCCAGTTCCATCAGGTAAAACTTTAGCGGAATTAGGTACACCCACAGAAGTAGGATATAAATTGGGAAAAAATGCTCTTGCTCCGGAAGGTTCTAATCGTACAGCAGAGTTAGTTAATGCCGAGCAAAAAATCGGCGAAGATGGTAAAGCTTACTATCTATTAGAGTTTTTGGTGAAATTTCCCAACAAACGAGAGCGTCACAATCTTGCGAGTGTTGCCGTTAGCCGTGGTAAATTATTTACTTTCAATGCTTCAGTACCCGAAAGACGTTGGAATCGGATGAAACGTATGATTCAAGATTCTGTAGGTTCTTTCCGCGTGGATTAATCTATTATCAATTAGGGATTGGGTATTAAGAGTGTTAAATTTTAACTCTTAACTGTTAACTCTTAACTCCTAATTCATAACTCCTAACTTTTCCTAAATATGGGTACTCCAACCTTTGTTCTCGCTTCCGCTTCAACTGCACGTCGTCGTCTACTGCAAAATGTAGGAATTCAACCTTTTGTTTGTCCAAGTAATTTTGATGAGTCTCAAATTGAAATTGAAAATCCAGCAGAATTGGTAGAAACTCTGGCTTTACGAAAAGCGCAAACTGTAGCACCCAATTTTCAATCGGCTTTAGTTATGGGCTGTGATTCGGTTTTGGCTATCAATGGCGAAATTCATGGTAAACCCGTTAATCGAGAAGAAGCACGTCAACGCTGGATGATGATGCGGGGTAACTGCGGTGAACTTTTTACTGGTCATGTATTTATTGATAATCTACAAAAACGTAATTTAGTCAAGCATCAGGTTACAAAAGTTTATTTTGCTTCAGTAAGTGTTACAGAAATAGATGCTTATGTAGCGACTGAAGAACCCCTAAAATGTGCTGGTGCTTTTGCGCTGGAAGGAAAAGGTTCTGTTTTTGTTGAAAAAATTGAAGGTTGTTACAGTAATGTAGTGGGATTGAGTTTACCTCTATTACGGATCATGTTAGCGGAAATGGGGTATTCTATTACTGATTTTTGGAATTGAGAAATCGGTTAAAAGTTAGTAATTAATTATTATGAGTATTTTCTTCTCTTGCGATTCCCTATTTCCCTATTCTCTTTTTTAATAATGCTCCCAATTATCTCTACTATCCCTGTGCGTCAAATGGCTTCGGGTGATGTTTTATCGCTACAAGTTTACAAATTTATCGGTGCTAGTGCGGGTAAAAAAGTTTATATCCAATCGAATCTTCATGGTGCAGAAATAGTCGGCAATGCTGTTATTCACCAATTGATTGAATTTTTATGGATGTTAAATAATACAGATTTAATTGGAGAAATTTGGCTGCTTCCAGTTTGTAATCCCATGGGAACTAATCAACGTTCTCATAATTTTTCTTCTGGTAGATACTGTGTTTATGAAGCAAAAGATTGGAATCGTATTTTTTGGGATTATGAAAAGGATATATCTCAAATTAGCAATCACCGAGAAAATCAATTATTAGCATTCGCGAAATCTCAGCTTGATTTGGATACAGAGGAGATTAAAAATAATTTTCTGAGTGCAATTAAACAACAATTTGTCAAACTTTCAGAACAGATTAATTCTGCGAATGGAGTACCCTATACTGAAAAATTTCGCTACAAATTGCAATCTCTAAGTTTAGATGCAGACTATTTAATTGATATCCACAGTTCGACAAATCAAGGTTTAAATTATCTTTATTATTTTCGCGATCGCCAAGAAAGCGCTAAATATTTTCTACTAGATTTTGGCATTTTATTAGATGAGTATGACGGAGATGCTTTTGATGAAGCTTTTATTAAACCTTGGTTAGCCCTAGAAGAATGTTTTTTGCAGTTGGGTAGAACCGTTAAATTTGATGTGGAAGCTTGGACACTCGAACTTGGCAAGGGAATGACAATGATTCCTGATTCAGTGACAAAAGGTGTTAAAGGTGTAAAAAATTATTTAAAACAAAAGGGTGTGTTATCTAAAGAGTTTAAATTAGATGATTTGCCACAAAAGAATAATCAAATGAGTTTTAAAACTAAAAGTCAAGTTACAAAATATTATGCACCAGTCGGTGGAATGATTAACTCAATCATCGAAATTGGTAAGGAAGTACAAGCAGGAGAACAACTTTATCAAATACTTAGTTTTAATAAACAAGGTAAATTACCTACGACGGTAGATATTTTTGCTACTGCTGATGGGTTTGTGTACGATGTTTCGATAAATCAAGCAGTAAATGAAGGTGAATTTGTACTTTCGATTGTTTAATATAGAAAATGAGGAACAAAACCGAAGGGCATTGTTAGGAATTAAGCCACCGTAGTTAGGAGTTAATCAAAATTTATCCATAATAATAACTGTTTGTTTAATACTTATAATGCTATGGCAATCCTATTTGTATGTATCGAAATCACGGTGTTCAGATCCCCTACTTCTTGAAGAAGTCGGGGATCTAAATTCTTATATATGATTTAGGATTGCTATATTCAAGTTTGTTGAATTCCAGTTTACTCAACATTGTTATATCAGGAACGCTATGTCAGATTCAAAGTTTTTTAATGAAGCTCTAGAAGCGCTATATAAAGCCGCGAAGGCATCTGCCAATTTTGTCGAGGTGGCATTAACTTCAAAAGATATTGATTTTAATCCAGCCGATGAAGAGCGTTTAAAAACGGCGCTTTCGGTATTGAAAATTACATGGTTGAATGAAGACGATGACGAAGATGAAGAATATGAAGACGACGACGAAGATGAATTACACTACATAGAAAGTAACAATTAGAAGAAAAATATCTGCAAACTAGAACCCTTGTGAAGACGCGATGTAATGCCCTGGTATCGCGTCTCTAGATTCTTTTTCGGAGATAGATATCTATTCAATAACTTTTCATTGCGCGTTGCATTTCACGCTGATCTTGACGTTTTTTGATGGTTTCTCGCTTGTCGTGAAGCTTCTTACCTCTACCAAGAGCGATACTAATTTTGACCCAACCACCTTTAAAATACATTTTTAAAGGTACTAAAGTCAAACCTTCCTGTTCAGTCTTTCCGATCAATTTGCGAATTTCGTCACGATGAAGGAGAAGTTTACGGCTGCGACGCGGTTCATGATTGAAGTACGCGCCGCTAAAATTATAAGGTGAAATATGTACGTTGAGCAGCCATGCTTCATTATCGCGAATTAAGGCATATCCATCTTGAAGATTAGTTTTACCAGCCCGGATAGACTTGACTTCGGTTCCTGTGAGCTGAATTCCCGCTTCGTAGGTTTCCAGAATTTCGTATAAAAAACGGGCTTGACGGTTGTCAGCGATAACTTTGTAACCTTGAGTTTTTTTATCTTTTTCTTTTTCTTTGCTCATTGATGATTTTCTGAGACTCCAATAATAATTCGCAAGTAATACTTTATTGTAATAATTTAGCTTTTCTAAACATAGAACCGCTCTAGTTTGACAAACTTTGATGGTTTAAAGGTATTTATGTATTACTTGCCTGGGACTGCAAGTCCCAGTCTGATAGCAGAAGTCCATTAAAATGGACTAGAAATATTACATTTATAGTTTAGTTATATTTTTATTAATATTTTTTTATTATGTGGTTAATTATGCATCGGGTGCAAGATATCAGGTACCGAAGCGTCCGAAGCTGACTCTACTGTGGGAAGATTATTCATATGTTACGACAAAATCTCAAATAAATTGATGTTGCATTATCAGATTCCATGTTTAACTTATTAAAATCTTGTTTGAAGAGTAGTCTAATTACACTAATGCTGGTAACGCTATTTTTAGGAATAAGTGTAACTGGATGGACTTCTTCGAGTATTGCTGCTCTACCAGCAGGAAATGCAATTACCGATGGTAAAGCTTTATTACGGTATGCACTTCCCATAGAGAATCAACCAGTACGGAAATTGCAAAAAAGCTTGGAAGATATTGCTACCCAACTACGAGCGAATCGACGCTGGGGAGCGATTAAAAATGACTTAAAAACTGCTTCGCGGGTTTTGAGTAAACCAGAAAGTTTACTGACAAGTGTTCCAGAAGAAAAACAAGAGCAAGCAAAGGTTTGGATTAACGAACTGCAAACTGGTGTAGAAAAGCTGCAAGAAGTAGTAAACAATAAAGACAAAGAAGAAACTTGGATCGAACGAGCCAAACTTTTGGATTTGGTAGGACAACTTGAAGAATCGATGGTGGTGGGTTTTCCCTATGAAGTACCCGCAGAGTATAGTAACTTACCCCAATTAAAAGGACGCGCTACGGTATCCGTAAAAACGACTCAAGGAGACTTAGAAGTTGTTGTGGATGGTTACAGCGCTCCGGTGACTGCTGGAAACTTCGTGGATTTGGTTAAACGGGGTTTTTACGATGGTTTAGAATTTTTACGTGCGGAAGATTTTTATGTACTGCAAGTCGGAGATCCGCCGGGTAAAGATGTCGGTTTTATTGACCCAAAAACAGGCGAATATCGTGCTATTCCCTTGGAAGTTCTTGTAGAAGGTGATAAACAGCCAACTTACGGTATTACACTCGAAGAAGCTGGACTGTACACCGAAATGCCAGTTTTACCTTTTTCCTCTTACGGTGCCTTAGCAATGGCTCGTCCTGAAACTGAAGTTAACGGGGCTTCTTCCCAATTTTTCTTCTTTCTATTTGAAGCCGAACTCACTCCTGCTGGGCGTAACTTATTAGATGGACGTTATTCGGTGTTTGGTTATGTCACCAAAGGTAAAGAAGTTTTAGAAAAAATTAAGCAAGGGGACAAAATCGAATCAGCCAAAGTTATTCAAGGAATTGAGAACTTGGTTGAACCGCAAAATGCATAGATGTTCAAGGCTTTGTTATCATTTTTGGCGTTGCTGAAAAGATGTATGAAAATGGTTTTGCGTGATTTTGAAAACTTTGGGAGACGTGAATTTTCAAAACCTTGGGAGACGTGAATTTTCAAAACCTTGGGAGACGTGAATTTTCAAAACCTTGGGAGACGTGATATATCACGTCTCTACATGATTTAAAATTGATCGCTGGATTCAGCAACGCCCGATTTTTGTAACCCAACAACTTTAACTGCAACCATCATGTTGATTTTGCTCGGCAATGGTTGCAGTTTTTTTGCGATCGCCTTGGACGATATTTAACCAGAAGTCGGGTTTTGATGGCAAATACTTGTCATAAAAAACAATCATCGTCAAAACCCGACTTCTGATTGTCTAACCTTTAACCTCTAACCTCTAACCTTTGACCTTTGACGTGTATTTAACAAAACAAATATTTCAGTATTTATACTCCAGTTATTCTGACCTTTGAGAGACAAAAATATGAAAAGAGTTCTGATCAAAACTATTGTTTGATGTTTTGTCAAGATTTGATTAAAACGTGTTTATTATAGTCAAATAAATTTATCTTATGCAAGCAGCCTTTCCAATTTCTTCGCTACGACCCTTAGAACAATTAATTGACTACACTCCACTTACTGTAACACCAGAGGCAACAGTTTGGGATACCATCGCATTAATGAATAAACATCAACCATCAGCACCATACGTTTTAGTAGTGGAAAATTGGCAGGTTGTAGGTTTGTTTTCTTGGGAAGATGTTTTACGGGTTGTAGAATCGGAAATGAATTTAAGAAGC
>JBHJOU010000485.1:0-3276 GCA_050329355.1 Rivularia sp. (in: cyanobacteria) | reverse complement strand
AAAAAAATCAAAAATTAACTATCTTCACCCCAAGTTCTTAACTGGAAATAAACCAACACCATTGCGATCGCGAGTAGTACAGTTGCAGCTGCTGCTGCATAACCGAAATCAAACTGACCGAAAGCTTCTTGATAAATATAATAAACCAGTAAATTTGTAGAATTGAGAGGACCACCACCAGTAATTACATAAACCTGCTCAAAACTACGTAAAGTAAAAATAATAGTGGTTATGGTTGTAAATATCAAAGTCGGTCGCAATCCCGGTAAAGTTACGTACCAAAATTGTTCCCAATTGTTAGCGCCATCAAGTTCTGCTGCTTCATAACGACTAACTGGAATAGCTTGCAAACCAGCTAGAAACACCACCATATTGAAACCAAGCTGTTTCCAAATACTTAATAAAATTATCACAGGCATTGCCCATACAGTACTGCTCAACCAAGGAATAGGTTGAATACCAATACCCGAAAGAAACCCATTAACGGGGCCTTCATTTTGAAATAGCCAGCGAAATCCCAAACCAGCAGCGACTAAAGAAACAATTGAAGGTAAAAAATAAGCAGTTCGTAAAAATCCCCGCAAAATGATATTTCGATTTAATAGCACAGCCAATCCTAAAGGGATAACAATACTAGGTATTACCGTAGCGACCGTGAAATAAAACGTATTCCACATTACTTGATAAAAATCAGGATTAAGTATTAAACGTAGATAATTTTTTAACCCAACCCAAGTCATACCTTCTTTAGTAAAACTACCATTGGTAAAGCTGAGGTAAAATAAATAGCCAATTGGTCCAATGACAAAGACAAACAGTAATGTAAGTGCCGGAGCGAGAAAAAACCAAGCTGCAAAGGTTTCGTTGTCTAGTAGATTTTTGAAAGAAGATTGGGAAGTTTTAGGATTTTTCTGCATAGAATGCGATCATAGAAGCGGGTAAAGGTATTTTACCTAAGTAGGTGTCGCTAGTCGATTTTGTATTTACGGTAGCAAAGTTTTCAGTAGAAATTGCAGTTGCGTTGGTGCATTAGTAGTAATAACCTGCATCCCGAAACGTCTCCACAACAAAGCTTCAAGCAATGTCGCTTTTCGTTTTACGCCTAAGTGACTTCCCCAGATTGCTAAATCTGGATCGCCTTGGGATTTCCACCGATCAAATACTTGTGCAAGGTGAGAGTCAGGCTCCAGGTTCTGTAGTTGTTTCGATTTATCATTTGCACTGTGGCACTCTGCTGAAAGATACACTCCAAGCTTAATCAAGGCATCACCTCTTTGTGCCTCGACATTTATTTCTTCCCAATTAATTACAAGTTCTGGATGCTTATGATGCAATCGATCAAGTAAAGTCCCTGCCGCTGTATTCTCCGCATCTTTTTTGCCTCTACCTACACCATTTGCTTCAAATGTACGACTATCTGAAATTTTTACTTTTACAGTAGAATAGTATAACCCAGGACATGCTGGTCTAGACTGAAACACGGCAGAATTCTCAGGGTATCCAAGATTTTTGAGTAATTCTAGAAGTTTATTCTTTGCATTTTCATTCATTCGATTCATATATATTTTGAGATACCTCGATCTGTTCGTTTACTTGCATTTGACTACCAGACACTAAACTAGTTCCGGTTTCAAGCGAATACTTACCCCCTGCGAGAATGTTAGTATTTGAATTACATGACCAAACAGTATTGATCAATTACTATTACTATGGCTAACCCGCAAACTGAATTCAAACGCAAAGTACTTCTATATCCTGGTGAGGATGGATACTTTATCGTGGAAGTACCCAGCTTGTCAGGATGCATTAGTCAGGGAAAAACTCGTGAAGAAGCTTTAGCCAACATTGAAGAAGCGATCGCTCTTTATATCGAAGTATTGCAAAACCGAGGTGAACCCATTCCAAATGATACAGTTGAGGTTGTTCTGGTATGAGTAAGTTACCTGTTATTTCAGGTGCAGACTGTGTTAAAGTACTTGAGCAGATAGGCTTTGCTGTAGACCGTCAGCGCGGAAGTCACATAATTTTAGTGCGTGAAGAACCTAGAACCACAGTCTCAGTACCAGATCATAAAGAACTCGATCGAGGCACTTTACGTGCAATTATTCGGCAAATTGACTTGAGTGTTGACGAATTCATTGAACTTTTATAAGTAATTAGAAATAATTAGACAAAATTAATAGAAGACGGAAAATACGGAATAGGCAAGAAAAGAATTAAGATTTTACCTATTACCAATTTTTTTTAATTTTACAAAAATATGAATTCTCTCTCCCCAAGTTTGGTATCTCCCGATGTCCCCACACAGTCACAGGTATCAAAACCTTTAAAATTGGGAATAATGGCGAGTGGTAGTGGGAGTAATTTTGAAGCGGTTGCTCAAGCCATTGAAAAAGGACAATTAAACGCTCAAATTCAAGTTTTAATTTACAATAATCCGGATGCTTATGCAGCAGTACGTGCCTCGAAGTGGAATATTCCCGCCATACTCATCAATCATCGCGACTACAAGCACCGAGAAGAGTTAGATCAGCAAATTGTCCAAACATTGCATCAACATGACGTGGAATGGGTAATTATGGCTGGCTGGATGCGGTTGGTAACTCAAACTTTAATCGATGCATTTCCCGACAAAATTATTAATATTCATCCCAGCTTATTACCCAGCTTTAAAGGAGTAAATGCAATCGAACAAGCAATAGAGGCTGGAGTCAAGATTACGGGCTGTACAGTACATCTCGTGTCCTTGGAGATGGATAGCGGTAAAATTATCATGCAAGCAGCCGTACCAGTGCTACCTGAAGATAATCCCGATACACTCCATAGCAGAATTCAAATTCAAGAACATCGGATTTTACCTTTAGCGATTAGTTTAGCAGCCAAGGAGTTGGGAGTTAGGAGTTAGGAGTTAGGAGTTATTATACCTTTGACCTTTGACCTTTGACCTTTGACCTATTTTCTCAACACCACTTGAAAAGAATTCAAATACCCTCTAATACTTTTACTCAGATACTTTTCCTGTTCCTTTGTGGTAATTACCATTGCTTGATATAAACGCCCCTCAGCAAAAAACATCCGGTTTCTAGTGATTTTACCAGCAGAATTTACGTATTCAATTTCTTTACCAGGCTGATTATTGGAACTACGGATGTCTTGTTGACTGACTAATTTTGATTGCGTTGTTTTCAAAGCCATATCCCGCGCATTGTTCAACACTACTTGGGGGTTTGCCATATCACCATAACTATGGGGAAAGTCATTGTATGCGACGACATA
>JBHJOU010000501.1:0-5322 GCA_050329355.1 Rivularia sp. (in: cyanobacteria) | reverse complement strand
AAAAAAATCGTTGGTTCCAATTGAGCCAACAAAGCCTGCTTAGTAAAATAAATCTCATGACTAATTAGATCGATGTTGGCTACACAATAACCACCACTACCTTCAATATAAAATTCTATTTCATCGCCTTCGAGATAACGACGAAACCAAGTTGAATTTTTCACTTCGTCGCTATCTTCCAAAAAATCCGCTCTCAAAGCCGACTTCAACAGACTTTTTTTACTGATACGAATGTCTGGCTGACGTTTCTCCAGTTCTGAAATCGGCTCATACTTTTCGATATACCACGCTCTCAGAGCAATAATCGACATAATTAAAAGCTATTTCTTTTCTTGTCTCAAATATTTAACTTTGTACCAGCTTACACCTAAGTGTAACCCTTCCGACAATATACCTATAGATATCATCCGAATGTAATATAATTAACTATCAAATTTCAGCCCTATCGTGGTTGCTCAAATTTTGATTAGGCTACTATATGAATATTGGTGTTTGCATCTTCAAATCTATCTCCTTTTGATATATTAGTACAAATATACCATAAAATTGTTGAAGATGCATGAGTGAAAAATATTTTAATAACTGGTTGATGTTGAGTGATTAATTTTCCGCTTCTAAAATTTCCTTCGCCTTGAGAATATCCTGCTGATGTTGTTCTGTGGGGGTAGGATAATTTAATTTAAGTTCTTTTAACTTAGAGCAAATAATATCAGCTACTGCGATGCGAGTAAACCATTTATGATCGGCAGGAATGATGTGCCATGGAGCCCATTCAGTGCTAGTGTGACGAAAAGCATCTTCGTAGGCATTCATGTAATCGTCCCAAAAAGCACGTTCTTTGACATCACTTGCGGAGAACTTCCAGTTTTTTTCTGGTAATTCGATGCGCTTCATAAAACGTTTTTTCTGTTCTTTCTTTGACAAATTGAGAAAAAACTTGAGAATAATAATTCCATTATTAGTCAAATATTTTTCAAAATTATTTATCTCTTCAAAACGCTGTTTCCATATATGATTACCCATTACAGATTCAGGTAATTGTTGTTTTATTACTAACTCTGGATGTACACGGGTTACTAGAACTTCTTCATAATAAGAACGATTAAAAATACCAATTCTTCCTCTTTCCGGTAAAGCTTTTACACTGCGCCATAAATAATCATGATTTAATTCTTCTGAGGAAGGTTCTTTAAAACTAAATACCTGACAACCTTGGGGATTTACACCAGACATAACGTATTTAATTGTACTATCTTTACCAGCAGCATCCATTGCTTGGAAAATCACTAGTAGCGCATAAGTATTTTGAGCATAAAGAATATTTTGGTATTTCGACAATCGTTCAATATCCTGTTGCAGTTTTATTTTTGCATCACCTTTATTATAAAAATCACCTGTAAAAGTCGTATCGTAATCTTTAGTCAGAGAAATCTTTGAACCCGGTGAAACAATAAAAGGATCGTGATTCATAATTGAGTATTGGGAATTGGACATTGAATAAATATATATACGTAAACTTATTATTTTATCTTAGCAACTTAGAACTGATGATTTAGGATTCATAATTCTTAATTTATAACAAGGTTAAAGGTTGAATAATTGCTAATTCCTAACTCCTAATTCCTAATTCCTAACTTTTTACTTTACCAGTCATCGTCTAAATTGCGTTTATTGATAGGACGCATCGCTTCTCTACCTAGAAGAAACATTCCAGTAACACCCAAACAAACAAACCAAATATACTCACCCCAATATGTAGCAATTTGTTGAGCTGGACTCATTTCTGGGTGTAACGTAGTTAAGAAAAGCGCTAAAACCAGTATAGCTAAAGAACTGAATCCAACAAAACTTAAAGCAATCCGCATCCGAAAGGGACGCAATTCCCAATCGTTAATTTGATTTAGGTCTATTTCTGCTAATTCTTCGAGTGAATCTTCTGCAATATCGTTGGCATCTTGCAAGTTTTCACTTAACTTTGGCGGTAAAAATGGTACTATTGCTGCAACAGTTGGGCGGCGCAGGAAAGCTTCGGTATTCCGCAATATTTTAAAAGGTTTGCGAGGAATAGAAGGCTCAGCAAATTCTAATTCTTCGGTAGTTTTTTCAACCGGGACTTCGCGTTCAAAATCCATATTTACCCTCGTTGAAAATTATCGCCTTGCTAATTCTATTTTTAGCTTATTTTGCGAAAATTTGTCGGAGTAAATGTAATCAATATCAATAGAATTTTGGATTTTAGATACTTCGGCAAGTCTTACACAAGTTTTAGATTTTGGATTATGAAATTGGTGACACATAAAAATACACAGATAAATAATGTAGAGACGTTGCAGTGCAACGTCTCCTGATGTTTTGATTTGTACGGAATAACTATTTTGTCATTAAGAAGAAATAGTTTGTTGTAAATCCTTGAGTCGTGCCATTACTTCTTGAGAGTGAACGATTGGATTAACTTTGACAAAAGTTTCTCGCAAAATACCTTTTGGGTCTATGATAAAACTGTGACGCATGGAAATAAAGCTCATCCAAGAACCGTAAGCTTTACTTACCGCACCAGTTGTATCGGCTAATAACGGAAATTTTAAACCTTCTGAATCGCAAAATTCGGCGTGAGAATCAATATCATCGGCACTGACACCGATAATTTCAGTATTTTGCTTTAAGTATTTTGGCAAGTCTTCTTGAAAACGACGTGCTTCGATAGTGCAACCGGGTGTAAAATCCTTGGGATAAAAATAAAGTACTACCCATTTACCGCGATAGTCAGAAAGGGAAATTTCTCCGTCTCCGGTGTTAGTGGGTAAAGTAAATTCTGGTGCAGGTTGATTGATTGAA
Organism: Rivularia sp. (in: cyanobacteria); assembly: GCA_050329355.1. Classification (GTDB taxonomy): domain Bacteria; phylum Cyanobacteriota; class Cyanobacteriia; order Cyanobacteriales; family Nostocaceae; genus Rivularia. The sequence continues at coordinate 2,487 of JBHJOU010000501.1, read as the reverse complement.
GGAAGCGTACCACCCATTGCATTGGCAGCAGGAGTCGAATTTAACCATCCTAAAAATACAAAGCAACTGGCAAATAATATATTTAAAAAATTGCGAAAAAAATTGCGAAAAAGATTGCGACGGTTCATTTTTGTGCAGAGTATGAATGACTACTTTAAATAAGTTTACAATTACTCGTACAGCAGATGCACTGATATTTGGTAATTTAGGTAATTATATTATTATGTGGGCTTAAATACTGATCAGTGACCTGCGAGCTTTAAGAAGTCGGGTTTTTGAGCTTAAATATTCGTAAAACAAGATAACTATGATAAAAACCCGACGAATCACCTTCAGGATTCTGGTTGAGTATGAGTTTCTACGGATTCTATATACTGACTATCCAAGAGAAAGGAACCGTTAGCAAAGCGAATACCCCAGTATCCTCCCGGACGGCGGTCAATAACGATACCTTCTTCCCCTATATGAATTATATCGGGAGGACGCAGCATCGGCATGGGTTCAGCAGTTTTGATGTAAGGTGGTAGGGCAACTACGCGGACTTTACTACCAATAGTGAATTCTTTAGACATAATAGGGAATTGGGAATTAAAACCTTTATTTTTCCTTCAGTGAGAAGTCGGGTTTTTAGGATAAATATCTGTAATCTCAGATAATCTTGATCAAAACTCGACTTCTATAGATTGTCATCTAACGTTTACTTAAGAGTAATAATAAATGTAATACTCTAGTTTGAATCTCAAAAATATTTTGACCTATAACCCTTGTCAAACGAGCTTTTGAGTTCGAGTATGCTTTCAAAATTCACCTTGGGGTTTTATAGTACGGAGAAAGCAGTAAAACAATAAGATTATTTTTGTTTATGATTTTTGATAGCTTATATCTCGTTTACGGATTGCTGGTTATTATTTTAGTTTACGGTGGAATAATTGCTTTTTTACGTTTTCTGTTCGCGACAATTTATGCTCATGGAAATTCTCAAGATACAGTGCTTTTAGATTTAATGGAACGGGCAGGTATCCCTAACTGGAAAATTTTACAGCAAAAATCGGGTGTCAGCAGTACTGTGATTTGGATGTTGCGCGATGGACAAGGGGATTCAGTTAAATTAAGTGAATTAGCGGATGTTGCAAAGACTCTTTTATTACCTTTACGAGTTTTTTTAGAAAAGCTGGATTTGGTTGAGTGAAGGATATGGGGAGATGAACAGAAGCTGTAGTTAATTTTGGCATTGGTGATTTCAGATTGTTTGAGACGTAGCGCCCGGCTACGTCTCTACAGTTCTATGGTGCTTGCCAGATTTTTTGATGGTAGTTATTGATATCTGCGTAAGGGTCTACGGGTGGATGTGAATGGTCGTGATGATGGTGGTCGTGATGATGATGATGGTCGTGAGAATGTCCGTGTTCGTGATTATCTGATACAGCAGCTAAGCGGAATTTACACATTTCACAATTCATCTTCACTTCTCCGAGTTGGGTTTCAATTTCTCGTTCTCGCAGTATTGTCAACAATTCTGGTTGCAAACCGATTTCTGGTAAAGCAGTAATGGAAATATCTGGGTATTGTTCTTGCTGTTGGGCTGTAATGTTGAAGATTTTTTTCACCAATGTACCCATAAACAAAAAGTATGGTAATACAATGATGCGTTTCGGTTGATATAAACGAGCGCGTTGAAAACCTGCTTCTAATCTGGGGTGAGTAATGCCGATAAAGCAGGTTTCAACGGTGGAATAACCGCTACCTTCCCAGATAATCCGAGCTAATTTAAATATATCGCCGTTTGCATCGGGATCGCTTGAACCTCTACCGACAAACAAAAGCACCGTATCTTGACGGGAAATTTGTTGGGGATTGTGTTCGGGTTTGTCAAGTTCGGCTAGGCGATCGCGCCACAATTCAATTAGTAGGGGTGTAATTCCGAAGTGTCTTCCGTAGTGAAATTTTAATTCGGGATATCTAACTCTAGCGCGGTCTAATTCGTTGGTAACGTCAAATTTATTATGTCGTGCAGCAAATAGTAAAATTGGTAATGCGGAAAGTTCTGTGTAACCATTTTTGACACATTCATCCACACCCTCTTGAATTGTGGGACCAGTTAGTTCCAAAAAACAAGGTAATACTGGACGAGAATAGTCTAAAGCTTGGTAAGCGCTAGCAAAATCTAACAAAGCCTGCTTTCCTTGTTCGTCTCTGGTACCATGTCCAATCATCAACAAAGGACGCTTCATTGGTAAAGGAGGTAATTGCAGTTTTTGCAGATTCGGATATTGCAGTTGCTTCAAATTCGAGTTATCGATAATTTGCATTGTTTTATTTGCCCCTTTCCCGTGCGACGCAGGAAATAGAGTGAGCGAGCAACAAATAGATAGGTGTTCTGGCTCAAACAATTTTGGATTTTGGATTGCGGATTTTGGATTATTGTCAATTCTTAATCTAAAATCTAAAATCTAAAATCTAAAATCTTTTTACAGCTGCGGCACAGCC
>JBHJOU010000435.1:0-3899 GCA_050329355.1 Rivularia sp. (in: cyanobacteria) | reverse complement strand
TTAAAAATTAATCCTTTAGCTACTTGGACTCGTAAAGAAACTTGGGATTATGTCGGCGAACACAAAGTAATTTATAATCCTTTACACGACCAAGGTTATCCCAGTGTTGGTGATGAACCGATCACTACCAAAGTGGCAGAAGGTGAAAGTGAACGTGATGGACGTTGGCGTGGTACTGGAAAAACCGAGTGTGGTATACATATTTAAAAAGTTAAAGGTCAAAGGTTAAATGATGTAGAGACGTTGCAATGCAACGTCTTTCTGTATTTTAATTGGTTATATTTTGATTGGTTATATTTTGATTTATATTGATAATGCGCCTTAAATTGGATGAAAAGTTGATTATAAACTGTAAATTATAAGTTAGAAGTTAATAACATTAGCTTGTTTTTTTGAATATTTGTGAACAATTTACCCCTAAACCCTCAACATTCAAATTATTCAAGATGTATTTTTTAGTTAATCAAGCAACTGTCAACTGTCCACTGTCAACTACCAACTGTCAAATATGATTAAAATTCTGCACCTTTCCGATATTCACATGGGAAGCGGCTTTACCCACGGACGTGTTAATCCTGAAACTGGTTTAAATACACGTTTGGAAGATTTTGTCAAAACTTTATCTGTATGTATTGACCGCGCTATCTCAGAACAAGTCGATTTGGTGTTGTTTGGTGGTGATGCTTTCCCCGACGCAACGCCGCCACCTTATGTACAGCAAGCTTTTGCCGGTCAATTTCGTCGCTTGGTTGATGCTCAAATTCCGACAGTTCTACTTGTAGGGAATCATGACCAACATTCTCAGGGACAAGGTGGAGCCAGTCTATGTATTTACCGAACTTTGGGTGTACCTGGCGTTGTTGTTGGAGATACTTTAGATACGCATAATATTCAAACTCGTAGCGGTGCGATACAGGTAATTACTTTACCTTGGTTGACTCGTTCTGCTTTAATGACACGTCAAGAAACTCAAGGTTTATCAATTGGAGAAATCAATCAACTGTTAACGGAACGTTTACAAGTTGTATTAGAAGCGGAAATCCGTCGTCTCGATCCAGATGTACCAATTGTACTTTTAGCTCATTTAATGGCAGATAATGCTAATTTGGGTGCAGAACGTTTTTTAGCTGTAGGTAAAGGCTTTACTCTTCCTTTATCTTTGCTGACACGTCCGTGTTTCGATTATGTCGCTTTAGGACACGTACATCGTCACCAAAATTTGAATAAATCTAATAAACCCCCGGTAATATATCCTGGAAGTATCGAACGAGTTGATTTTAGCGAAGAAAAGGAAGATAAAGGCTATGTAATGGTAGAAGTCGAATCGGGTAGCGCTAAATGGGAATTTTGTCCTTTATCAGTCCGTGCTTTCCGTACCATCGAAGTAGATGTATCCAAAACCGAAGATCCATTAACGGCAATCTCGAAAGCTGTAGCCAAAAATAATATCGAAGATGCGGTTGTGAGGTTGGTTTACAAACTGCGTTCGGAACAGTTGGATTTAATTGATAATACTTTTTTACAGGAAATACTAAATCCAGCCCATACTTACACGATTCATCCAGAATTAGTTAGTCAATTAGCTCGCCCTCGTCTTCCAGAATTGAGTGCCAGTAGCAGTATTGACCCAATGGATGCATTAAAAACTTATTTAAACAACCGTGAAGACCTCCAAGATATTGCTAATCTAATGTTAGAAGCAGCACATAATTTATTAAGTCCCCAGGAAGAAGAATTGTTTGATTTACCAGACAATGAAGTTTCTATAATTAGTGAAAATACACAGTTGCGTTTATTGTAAATATTGTTGACTGGTAATAGGTAATAGGTAATAGGTAATTGCTAATTGTTGAGTGTACCCTAACATAAATCTTGCACATTACAAGTAAATACGTAAAAAATTATATTTAAAGTAATTAATTACTCTAAATATTTATGTTTTATTTGTAGTCCATTTTAATGGACTTAAGCTGTTAGACAGGGATTTTTAATCCCTGGCGGACTTAAATATCAAAATATTTACCAAAAATTCGTATAAATAAAGCATTTTTTAATTTATATTTTTACTGTATAAACTGATTGTGTGATATTACTAAGCTAGGAATAAATAAAATTAATTCCTACCTCCCACATTCCCTTAATTCAGCTAGATTTCAGTGATAATCAGTGACTCAGTTTTTCAGAGTCGCTGTTATTTAAATACAATGATGCACCCCAATCAATGATTAGTGGTGGTGCGTCATTAATTCATTGATGAACTGTTAATAGAATTAAGCAAAAATGAATAATATTTTTAGCAATGTTAATTTTGATATCTGCTTTTTAAAAACCTATCTTGCTGTTTTAAAAAATAGAGAAGTTGTCAACTATCGAGAGCAAACAAGAAAAGTTATTGAACAAACAACAGAAGAACTAGCTTTTTATTTTCAAAATACCGATTTAGATATTAGTGATATATTTACTTATTTAACAAATCACTTACAAAAAAATCCGGAAATATTTGGTAATGCATTTGCTTTTTCACCTGAAATACATTCCTCCTGTCCTTTCGTATTTAGAGTTAAAAATGGATTTGAAAGTAGAGATGTTGCAAAGGAATTTGGTTACACAAACACTGTTTGGTATGACGTTCCAGTAAAGCAAAGGAAAGCTGTCTGGAGCGTTCCTTATTTTGATATTGGCAAAGCTGGTGAGGATATTCTTTTAACAACTTATTCTATTCCTGTATTTAATAAACATTCTATGTTAATTGGCGTAATTATCAGCGACCTTTTACTGGCAAAATTAGAAGATGTTCAAAAAATATCTTGACTGTTAAAAGGTACAATATGAATTACGATGAACTTGTAACAATCGCAACTTTTACAAACTCTATTGAAGCATCCCTTGCCGAACAGCAATTAAAAGCCGCAAGAATCAGGTGTATACTTGCTGATGAAGCGACAACTAATTTTGCATGGCATTTAAGCGTTGCTGTGGGTTGGATTAAGTTAAAAGTGCATCGTGCAGATATAAATAATGCAATTGATATTCTTACAGCTACTAATATTCCATTCCAAGCTTTTGATGATGATACTGATGATGATGAATTTGAAAAAATCTCACCCGCAGATCAAACCCTCGAAACCGCTTTCCGCTCTGCTGTCATTGGTTTAATCTTTTTCCCCTTACAGCTTTATTCCCTGTGGTTGTTGGGTGTATTACTGCTCTCCGGATGGGGTATTAGTCGCGATCGCTATTTCAAAGCAATAATCACTATCATCTTAGATATACTGATAATTTTCATCTTTTGGCAATTTATCGCTTTTTTATTGTAAACTTTTGTTACGATTTATAGAATTTTCCCGATTCACTTGCGAAACATCTATGTAGGTTTCTGAAAAATACATTAAGGAGTGAGTTAATTGTAGACTTTTAAACGCAAAGGCGCGCAAAGATGAACGCAAAGGGATGCAGAGTTTTGATATTTCTGGTGTTACATCCAGATAAATGATATTTAGAGAAGATTTGAGTAATTCAGTGATCAAAAGTGTTGAAATATTAGTAACTGATTATGAAGCAGAATATATCGGAAAAATTGCCGCTAAAAATTTTGTTGATTGACAATCATGAATTGTGTTTGCATGGAACGTTTAATGTACTAACCTCTACATATCCAGATGCAGAAATTATTACAGCTAAAACAGCGGAATATGCTTTAAAACAAATCTCGACATTCAATCCTGATTTAGTAATTATGGATATTTATATATCTGAACAGTGTGAGAAAAAAGCAACTGTTGAGAAGGGAATGCAGATGCTCAAAAATATAATGCAAAACTATCCTCAAGTAAATATTGTCATACAAAGTGCCTATATTAAAGCTTTAGTCAGGATGAGATATGAGATTAGTTCTCACT
>JBHJOU010000388.1:0-2899 GCA_050329355.1 Rivularia sp. (in: cyanobacteria) | reverse complement strand
CACAGTTTTGCAACCATTGTAAAGTTGTTCACTAATTTGATATCCGGGAATATTTATGATTGTAGTCACCATTCTAATTTTATCCTTACTGCCTTTACATGAATGCACTTAGTATTCCCGTCAGGGGTAAATAAATTTCATTAGACAATAAAAATCTTGATAGTAGAATAGTTCTATTAAGCTGATACGCAGTTAAATTGTATAAAGCGTTAGCGCAGCGTGTTCGTAGGACATAAATATGAATTTATTGTAGTGCGGGCATCCCTTCACTTTGTTCGAGGGCAAGCCTGCCCGCTTTGTCTATCTAATTTAGGCGCTTAACAGCTTATTAATCCGAAACATATAGGGGACAAGAATTTCAAGGATTGAGAGGTTAGATAAAAAAAATTCCAAAAAACAGCTAAGTATTCGTGTAAAAATAAATTGAACAAGTAGTGTGGACATCCTGCTCACCTTTGGGAAATAGCAAGCGAGACGCTTGCATTACTTATTTTTACATGATTCCTAAGTTGTTGATGAGCAAGCGTTTAAAGCTCAATTATAGATATCAAGTAATTTATGGATGACAAATACAAATAATAAGCTAAGCTAAAATTAAGTAAGCGTTTTCGGTGGAGAAAATATAGTGGACGGCAGAAAATACGCCCCAGCAACCCAGCGCAACCGCGAACCGATTCTACAAGTACTTTTAGAAGTTTTACCACCCACTGGTACGATTTTAGAAATTGCCAGCGGTACAGGAGAACACGCTGTATACTTCGCTCCTAGACTAAAACCTCGAAAGTGGATTCCTTCCGATGCAGATGCTTCAGCTCGTGAAAGTATATCAGCATGGATTAAACATCACAACAGCGACAATCTCTGTCAACCCCTCGATATTGATGCAAGTCAGCCGATTTGGAAAGTAGAAGAGGAAATATTATCGTCCATATCTGATATTATTGCGATCGCGAATATCAACATGATCCACATTTCACCATGGTCTTCAACTCTTGGATTAATGGCAGCTGCTGGTCGGATTCTTCCACCCGGAGGTATACTCTATTTATACGGACCCTACAAACAAGCTGGAAAACACACCGCACTTTCCAATGCTGATTTTGATGAGTATTTACAAGAACAAAACCTAGAATGGGGAGTACGTAATTTAGAAGATGTAGTGGAAGCAGCCAGCAATCATCATCTCACTTTACAAAAAACTTATCAAATGCCAGCGAACAATCTTTCGGTAGTATTTCACAAGGTTAAAGGTTAAAGGTTAAAGGTTAGAGGTTAAAGGTTAGAGGTTAAAGGTTAGAGGTTAAAGGTTAGAGGTTAAAGGTTAAAGGTTAGAGGTTAAAGGCTAAAGGTTAAAGCTGTAATAAGTTGTTACGCATTTAATTTGTATAACAAGGGGCGAGCTAATTATATGGAAAACGTCAGTATAATGAGTAGTTAGCAACTTATGCAAATTCGAGAAGCAAAGATAAAAGATTCGGAAGGTATTAAAAACCTTTATCTTCAAGCATTTGACAATTTAGAAGCAGAATTGGTCTCTGATTTTGCAGTAAATTTATTACATGAAAAATCAACAATTAATATAATTTCACTAGTTGCAATAGATAATGATTTAATAATAGGTCACACTAGCTTTAGCCCTGTCTTTTTCGACAGCACTAATGAACATTTTGGTTATATTCTAGCTCCATTGGCAGTATCACCAACTCACCAAAAAAACAGAGTTGGTTCCACAATTGTAGAACATGGCTTAGACACTATTGGCTCGTTAGGAGCATTTATACTTTTTGTTTATGGTAATCCTCAATATTATTACAGGTTTGGCTTCAAAACAGACCTTGCTCAAAAATTTACTCCCCCTTATACACTTCAGTACCCAGAAGCTTGGCAGGCAATGAAGTTGAATTCTACTGCTTTTGCTGAGGGTGGTAAATTTCAATGTGTTAATTCTCTTAATGATCCTAAACTATGGTAAAGCAATCGCTTGTTATCAAATCGAAAAAGCCATCGCATTGACTCTCAATCATTTCTACAATCGGGCGATCGCCTAAATAAATCATTACTCATTCAATAACGCCTTGTTTATGTCGGCAGAAAAGCTTTGCTAACATATTATATAATTAAGGCTGCATATCAGCTTAACTCCTAACTCCTAACTCCTAACTCCTAACTCTTTATGGCTGATGTAAACGGTACTTGGCTGGGAACTTATTGGCAACAAGGAAACCCGACTCGCTTTGAAGTTGTACTTGTACAAAGCGGTAATAGTTTGGCTGGGAATGTTTTAGATGATGGCTATTTGGGAGAAGCTAAGTTAAGCGGTGAAGTGATAGGCCGTCGTATTAGCTTTACCAAACGTTATTTTACAAGTTCGCCTGATGTGGTGGAATATGTTGGTACAATTTCGGAAGATGAAGATTATATCCAAGGACAATGGAAAATCAGTAAATGGGATTCCGGCTCTTGGGAAGCTAGACGCAGTGGTGAGTCTTTAAGCTTAGAAATTGCGAATAAGACAGAGAAAAAGATACCTGTTAGTAGTGGTAAAACCAGTTAACAGTAGGTATCCGGCAGTTTTAACCGTTAATTATAGTTAAATTTATACTTAAAATAATCAGTATATTATGTATTTACCGAAGCAAAGTAAAGTTTTGCTTGGGAATCGTTATATATGCTTATTTACGTATGTTTACATTAATGTTTCAGGAATAATGATGACGATCGCTGAATCTATTGAGTATTAATTGGACAAATATGATTTATTAGATAAAGTTGTATGTCACTGCAATCTGGATTAGATGCTGCGAAAGAGGGACGTTATCAAGAAGCGATTCCACTGCTCGAAGAATATTGTCATAATTGCAACGAGCAGAGTTCCAATGAATATTGTACGGCACAGATG
>JBHJOU010000777.1:0-2363 GCA_050329355.1 Rivularia sp. (in: cyanobacteria) | reverse complement strand
AAAGATAACTGCTCTTCGGGAATATCAATACCAGTATCTTCTACTTGGAATACTGCTCTTTGATCTTCTATCCAAACCCGTAAAGTAACGCTACCACCTTCGGGTGTAAATTTAATCGCTTCTGTGATTATCATTGCTGCATTCCCTGCGTCCGTAACCATTTGCTGCAATAATTCTTTTAATTGATTAAATGTATTGCTAGCTAAAATTTGACAAAAGCTTAAATCAGGAGAACTAAGCACTTTCCGGCAAAGTAGAAGTGAGAAAATTGTTTGCGTCGCCCAAAAATTTTAATTAAAAATTTTAATTAATGTTGTAACCAATAATGTAAGACCGTAATCAAGAATTATGCATCGAATCAGTGCCAGTAATAAAGAATTTAACTTACAGTCAGAAGACTTAATATTTCTAGAACAAACTACCGCAAAGTTTGTATTTTTAACGTCAGCCGATACAGATATTCAGACGATAGCAGCAGCAGTTTCACAATTACCTCCTAATTTCGATGCAATTAGAGTTGCTAACTTACTAAATTTACAGCATCAAATAAGTATTGATAATTATGCAGAGCAAGTTTTAGAATTTGCCCAAGTGATTATTTTAAGATTACTAGGAGGAAGTTCTTATTGGTCTTATGGTTTAGAAGTTGTCCTGGAAATTGTCCAGCGCAATGGCACCAATTTAATTGTAATCCCAGGAGAGGATACTCTCGACCTCAATTTAATATCTCATTCCACTTTACCTTTAGCTACAGTCAATCAAATATCTCGCTATTTTAGCCAAGGTGGGGTTGATAATTTTGCTCACGCTTTTAAATTTATCGCTGATAACTGCTTTTCCACATCATTTAACCCTCCACCTCCTGTGGAAGTACCAAAATTTGGTTTGTATGATTATTTGGGCAAAACACATGAGATAATTAACAATGCTCAATTACCAAAAGTAGCCATACTTTTCTACCGCGCTCATTATTTATCGGGAAATACTTTAGTTATCGATGCTTTATGTCAAGCTTTAGCAAAACGAAATATCCAACCAGTTGCGGTTTTTGTTTCTTCATTGCGTGAAATTGATGTGCAACAACAATTAAGCGATTTTTTTCAAAATCAAAATGGAGCAACTATTTCCTTTATACTCAACACTACCAGTTTCTCTTTAGCACGTTTAGATACAGAAAGACCATCTGTAGAATTGTGGGAAAAACTTGATGTTCCGGTGTTGCAAGTTATCCTCAGCAGTAGTTCCATAGAACAGTGGGAATCTTCCTCTGGGGGACTTTCACCCCGCGATATTGCCATGAATGTAGCATTACCCGAAGTCGATGGACGCATTATCAGTCGTGCTGTCTCTTTCAAAACAGTACAAAATAATAATTCCGCTTTACAAACTGATGTCATAGTTTATCAACCAGTAGCTTCCCGGATTGAATTTGTCACAGATTTAGCAGCTAATTGGGTCAAATTACGTTCTAAATCTGCCGATACACGCCGTATAGCCTTGATTTTAGCTAATTATCCCACCCGTGACGGACGCTTAGCAAACGGAGTTGGATTAGATACACCACAAAGCTGTATCGAAATTTTGGAAGCTTTACAAAACGCCGGTTATCACACAGAAAATTTACCCGAAAACGGCAACGAATTAATAGAATTACTGATCGCAGGAGTTACAAACGACTCGGAAGCCAGAGATTTAAAAAAAATACGTCAAAGTCTTTCTTTTGATCAATATCAAGAATACTTCACTTCCCTACCACAAGCAGTTCAAGAAGGTATTTGTCAAAGATGGGGTGATGGGGGGACAAGGGGACAAGGGGATAATTTTTCATTACCCATTACCGATTCCCAATTTCCAATATCAGGTATCCAACTTGGTAATGTCTTTATCGGAATTCAGCCAGCACGGGGCTATGATATCGACCCCAGTTTAAATTATCATGCACCTGATTTAGAACCTACTCACGCTTATTTAGCTTTTTATTGTTGGATCAGAAAATGTTTTGCTGCTGATGCTATAGTTCATGTCGGGAAACATGGAAATCTCGAATGGCTACCGGGTAAAAGCATTGCTTTATCAGAAAATTGCTATCCAGAAGTGGCTTTATCGACACTCCCACACCTTTATCCGTTTATTGTCAACGACCCTGGGGAAGGTTCTCAAGCAAAACGTCGCGCTCAAGCTGTAATTATAGACCACCTCACCCCTCCTTTAACTCGTGCAGAACTTTATGGTCCTCTGGTAAAGTTAGAAAACTTAGTCGATGAATATTACGAAGCTCAAAATTTAGACCCCAAACGTTTAACAAAAATTAACGAAAGAATTACAAATTTAATTCTTCAAGAAAATTTACATTTAGATTTGCA
>JBHJOU010000887.1:0-8563 GCA_050329355.1 Rivularia sp. (in: cyanobacteria) | reverse complement strand
GCGAATACTTCTTCATCTGGTTTTGCTTCCCAATCGGGGTCGCCAATTTCCTGATAAAATACGGAATCGTAAGGACGAGTACGCACCACTACCGGCATAGGAACGGCATGACCTAAAATTAATGCTTGCTGTTTGGAGTCTAATTTTGCTAATACCGATTTCAAGCCACCAGCACCGGAAACTCCGGTAAAAATTGCCTCAATATCTTTTTCGTCGTTGAGTAAGGCAGTGATGCGAGTACCGACTTGGGACATGACTTCATTATCTATCCCCGAAGGTCTTTGGTCTACCACTAATAAAGTGACAAAATACTTCCGCATTTCACGAGCGATTGTACCAAAAATTGTACTTTGTACTATTGCCGAGTCAAGGAAACGGTGTGCTTCTTCGATAGTAATCATTAACTGTAATGGTTTATCAACGGGATTTTTGCTCTGCAAAAACTTTTCTGCTTTACGAACGTATTGTTGGTGAATCCGACGAGTAATCATGTTCGTCACCAACATATAAGAAAGCATATCTGACTGAGAACCGAATTCTACTACAACGTTTTTCCCAGCTTCTAGGGAATTCATAACTTGATTAATATAGTTGTGCGGGCAAGCAGCACGCATATACTTTAAATTGTCCATCCGCATTAGTTTGCGCTGTAATGCGGTAATTGAACCTTGATGTCCGCGCTTTTCTTCGCAAAACATTTTGATTTCTTCGTTAGTCATGTTCAGCAATTGAACAATCCAAGATTTCCCAAATTCCGCATGAAGAATATTGGCATTATCAATACTCGCTTCGGAAAGTCCTAAGTCACGAGAACATAACTTAATATCTTCAACTTCGATTTGGTCGTAACTTAAATAAAGGTCTTGAGCGTGAGGTACACCACGACGTTTTGTAGATTCTGGGTCTAAGGTGTAAACTTCTACATTGCTGGGAAATAATTGCTTTAAACCTTTGACAGTACTTAAATTTTTGCCTTCGGAAACCGCTTCCCAACCGTATTCCGAATGCATATCAAAAATTAAATTTACCGCTGCATTTTTTCTAATTGTCCCAGCCAAAAGTAAGCGCGTCAAAAAAGATTTACCCGTTCCAGATTTACCAAAAACGCCGTTACTTCTTTCTACAAACTTATTTAAATCGATACACACGGGTACATCCATATCCAATGGTTGGCCGATAGAAAAATTCTTTCTTTGGGGATCGTCTTCCCAACCAAATACCCGGCGAAAGTCATCTTCAGAAGCGTCGTAAACTTGGCTAAAGTGAGTGGGAATTGTTTTAACCGGCATTAATTGCATTGTAGTGCTAGTTTGGGCTTGAAACGATGCCAAACTAGTATCTACCGCTGTTTTCAATTTGGCAGACTTAACATCTACATTAAAATCCGATTCATTTGATTCGGGAGTAAACATCAACATCGGCGAGAGATTAATAGTACCATAAGTACCGCTTCCCGCTAAAATTTCTCGCATAAAAGTATCTTCCCAACTCGGAGGATGAGCGACAATCCTCTGATTAGAAATTCCCAAAGCCACATCTGTCAGCATACAGAAAAATCGCGATCGCACCCCTTGAACAACCAGAAACTTACCTACCCGCATATCTTCAACTAAAATATCGGGGTGTAATCTGACTTCCAACCCCCCAGCTAAAGAACCTTGAATAACCGAACCTAAAGGTTGTCTACTAATAAAATTCATACAGATAAGTGCATTAGTTTATATGTTCTTCTTAAAAGAATTTTAATTGCACTGTATCAATTATGCGAATAAATAAAATTGGTAATTGGCAATTGGTAATTGGTAAGAAGTCGGGTTTTTAGGATAAATATCTGTAGTAACAGACAATGATTATAAAAACCCGACTTCTGCGATTATCGTCGAATTCACGTTAATTAGGTAATTCAATCCGTGAAATCAGTGTAATCATCAATCAATCCGTGGTCATTGTTGGCTATTTACCGCTATACCTTATAATATTTAGTCAATTTGAATCGATGTCGGCGCATTGGAACTGTTGATAGTAGAACCGATTATTGGTTTGCGAAATTGAGCGTAAAGTCGATCGCGCCAATCAAAAAATGGCTGGTAAATCGGATTATCTGCTAAACCTGGTACTCCTTTACCTTTAACAGTTGCTGGTAAATCTAAATAAGCACCATCGGGAAACTTTAACAACATGGATAAACCTGCAACTGCAAAATCAGCAAGATATGGTTGATCGCCCAGCAAATAAGGACTATCTTCTAATATCAAAGTTAAAGCTTCCAAATCTTGCTTTAAATCTCTCATCGCACCTTGTACCGCATCGGGGCTGTATCCGACTCCCAAGCCCAAAACTTTCAGTACGTCACTAGGTACCCCTTCCACCAATGTTTTCAGTACATCTGGCGTTGAACTGGGTAATAAAGATTTACGGAAGTATTGGTCTTTACTAATAGCAGAAAATAAAGCCTTTCTACTTTTGGTACCAATCGATTCATCCGCCCATTCTTCCAACATTAAGCATAATCCCCGAAGTTTCGGATCTTGCGGCATCAGCGGTCTTTCGGGATATTGTGCGTCTATATACTTAGCAATTTCAGTAGAATCCGATATATATCTACTACCATCTTTGAGTACGGGTACTTGACGTTGCCCTGTTTTTTGGAATAATTCTACTTGTCCAATTCCTGGTGTTACCTCTATTTTGCGATATTCTAGACCTTTATAATCTAGAATAAGACGCACTTTTTCTGAGTATTGAGAAAGTTCAAATTGATACAACTCAAGCATGATTAGTGGGTTGAAAATTTATTGACCTGTTGACCTATAAATTCTACAACTATATTTTTATGAAGAAAAATTTCAAGAGATAAATTGAGAATTTACTACTTGCGGATTATGTCGAAAGTTAGTGTAGATAAGTTAACTCCTAGAGATGATAATCTCTCGCTCCTGGTCTACACATAGGAAATATTATAATAAGTCAACAATTGCCAATAACCAATTACTTATTCACACAGCTAACAATTTACGTGCTAATGGTTTAGGAATAAAACTAATTAAAAATGCAGCGATAGTTCTTTTATCAAACTTTTGTTGAATCAAAGTACGCAAAAGTAAAGGTCTTGCTTCCGTTCCCTTTTCATCCCGTAATAAACCAATAGCTAAAGTAGTTTGTGCGTGTAACCACTGCTTACGAAAATAACTGTTAAACTCTTGTAAAGCTTCATCTTCCATAAATTGATGAAAACAGAAAATTGTCGCCTTTGCTCCTCTAATTTTAGCCTTGGTATTTTTACTACCAATATTCATTGTTTCAGATAGTGCATGGACGCGATATTTACTCAATCTTTCTGGAGAATAGTACGCTCCACCACCATTTCGGCAAGCCATATAAGTTAAATATAAATCCCAAAAAGGTCCCGCTTGAGGAGGAAAATTATCCCAATCGATAGCATCTTTCCGAATCACTGCTGCTACAGAACTAGCTACTGATTGATTAACTAATGCAATTTCATAAAAGGGTTGATAAATTCCTTCTTTTAACTGATTGCGCTTCCACATTTGAGTGCATTCTTGGGTAGCTTTATCATCAATATTACTATGGTCATCTATGATGTAATGGTCGCAAAAAGCTAATACCAAATCATCATTATTATCAAGTTGTGGAACCAATTTTTCTAAAAAGTTTTCATTCCATATATCATCATCATTTAGACTAGCAATATATTTTCCTCTGGCAACTTTTACCGCACCAATAATATTACTAGCAACTCCTAAATTTTCTTGATTTCGCTGAAATATAATCCGTGAATCATCAAAGGATTCTACTATTGTTTGGGGACTTTCTGGACTACAATCGTCTGATACAATAATTTCAATATTTTTATAAGTCTGATTGAGAGCGCTTTGAATCGCTTGTTTCAAATATATTGAACGATTGTAAACCGGGACGATAATGCTAACTAATGACTCTTGAGAATTGATTTGTAAGGACATAATCTTTTTCCTAATATTTTTAATATCGAATAACCGAATATCAATTGCAAAAATAACTAATCTTGATTATCTATCACTACTTGGATATGGTTAAAGATGCGGCTTTTGTAAAGTTAGACCTGATAAACTTTAATTAGAAGTGGATTGGCAGATAATTAATATGTATTTTAGTTATCAGCAATCATAAGCAAATCAGTACTAATAAATCGAACTATCTAAATAAAAATGTATTCCTGAAGATGTTGTGTCCAAGCGCACATCAAGGTAAATGCTATCTCCCTTTAATAGACGCTACGCTAACGTTGCTGTTCCGAAAGGGATGCAGTTCGTTAATCTTATACTAAGCTAATTATGAATAGTTTTGTAATATTGTAAATATTCAATTAATCAACAAATACTATCTAAAGGTATATACCTAGGTATATATTTTATATTTTAAATAGAAAAATCCAAATTAACAAATATTTCAAATCATAGAAAAGAAAAATATGCTTCTACAAATAATTTAAATGTATTGTATTTAGCATAATAATTGGATAATGTGTTGTCAAGAGTTTGTTGCTACTTTACAGATTAAATTAAAACATAAACCCTAAGAATTATTCTCAGGGTTCTATGTCAAAAAAACTTGTTTCGTAAATCGATTGACGAAGAAAATCCGTTAGAACCTTTCTTTAAGGAGTATCGAGTCAAAACATAAGTGGTTTACAACCTGACTAAAACAGGTTCATCCTGTGTCATCATACTGGAATTAGATTTTTGATTAGTACAATAAATTTCGCAGGAATTGTTCGGACTTTCAATCAGTTTGACTTTGTAAAGCGTTGCTCCCAATTCTGCAATCGGTTGGTGTAATATATTGCTGATGTAAAGTGCGATATTTTCTGCTGTAGGAACTATTTCCGCAAAATAAGCGATATCCTTATTGAGGAAAGTATGGTCGAATGGTTCAACTACATAATCATCTATAACTTTATTTAAAGCTCCTAAATCAACTAACATACCTGTACGCTCTGCAATTTCACCTTTGACGGTAATTTCTAAATGGTAATTGTGTCCGTGTCCGTGGGGACGAGCGCATTTTCCGTAAATCTCCAAGTTTTCTTCATTACTCAATTTCGGACTCGCTAACCTATGAGCAGCGCTAAAGTGAGTACTTACAGTCAAATAAGCTTCCATTGAGTTTCCCATATAATCTGCCCAAAGTTGAGGATGTTCAAATAACTGCACGCGAGTTATGGGTAAATAAGGTGATAACCGTTTGTAGATAACTCTTGCAATATTTTCAGTTGTTGGTAAAGTTTCTTGAAACTCTTCCCATACATCGTTAAGATACGAAAAGTCCAATTGATTGGTAACTTCCCGTTTAATTACCTGTTTGACGTTGGACAAATTGAGTACCATCCCATATTCGTCTAACTCCCCTTGAAGAGAGACAAATAAAACATAGTTGTGTCCGTGCCCAGGAAAATTAGCACAAGCACCAAATTTCTCAATATTCTCTGCTTCACTTAAATCGGGAAACCAATACCGATGACTTGCCGAAAATTGAGCGCGGCGATTTACAATGCATTCCATGAGTGTCTAGAAAACAAAACTTAAAATTTCTTAACGTTTCACTGCTTCCAGGATAAACTAATTTTTGTACTAAATGCATTAGCTTCCATAAATCATCCGAATTCACTCGCAAAGCAAATCCTTTGAAACTTGAGAATTTCTGCAATCCTATTTAAATTAAATAATTTAAGAAATAACTAAAAAAATCAAAGCAAACTATTATATAGGAATATGAATTACAAACTTGGTGCCTTCACCTTCACAAGAAAAACATTCCAAAGTTCCACCATGAATTTCTGTAATAATCTGATAACTAATTGAAAGCCCTAAACCAGTACCTTTACCTTCTGGTTTGGTTGTAAAGTAAGCATCAAATAACTTTTTTCGCACTTGTTCCGACATTCCACAACCGTTATCAGCAATGATTATTTCTACAGTATTAGAATCTATTAATCCCGTACTAATACGTATTAGAGGAGCGTGATATTTACTTGGTTCTATTTTTTCATCAAATACATCAATAGCATTCGAGAGTAAATTCATAAATACCTGATTGAGTTGTCCTGAATAACAATCAACTTCGGGTAAATTACCATATTCTTTGATAACTTCAATCTGAGGACGAAATTCGTTAGCTTTCAATCGATGAGACAAAATCATTAAAGTTGTATCAATACCTTGATGAATATCGGTATTTTTTTTCTGTGTTGCGTCTTTGCGTGAAAACTTACGTAGCGATTGCATAATATTGTTGATTCGCTCAATACCCAAATTCATTGAAGCAATCATTTTGGGTAAATCTTCTAATAAAAAATCTAAGTCAATTGCGACAATTTTTTGAGTAATTTCTTCTGGTGGATTAGATAAATGCTTTTGATAAAGATTTAATAAACTAATTAAGTCTTCTAGATAATTATTAGTATGTTCTAAATTACCGGCAATAAAGCTGACAGGATTATTAACTTCATGGGCTACATCAGCAACTAATTGTCCCAAAGATGAAATTTTTTCCGTCTGCATTAGTTGAAATTGATATTGTTGCAATTGACGATTTAAATTTCGCAATTTTAGCTGTACATTTACCCGTGCTAGAACTTCCTCCTGTTGAAATGGCTTAGTAATATAATCAACTGCTCCCAGTTTAAATCCTTTGATTTTATCTGCCGTATTTGTAAGAGCAGTCATAAAAATGACTGGGATATCTTTATTCTTATCATCAGCTTTTAACCGGCGACAAGTTTCAAATCCATCCATTCCCGGCATCATGATATCTAATAAAATCAAGTCGGGAGAGACAATTTCCAGCTTTTGTAATGCACTTTCACCACTGTTAGCAACTAACACACGATGTCCGTGTATTTGCATTACATGAAACAAAAGTTCAATGTTATGACTTTTATCATCAACAATTAAAATCAGATTTTCTTGTACTTCCATAATATTGATGTTTAAGAAATTGTTTGACTTAATTTGAAAATCCCTGCTTCAGCAAATTCATAACTTTAGCTCCAACAGCTTCGTAATTAAAATGAATTTTATAGCGGTTTACCTTTTATACAAGATTGATGCAAAAAATGAAACGATTCCAGTCAAATCTCAAGTTTATATAATTTCAGATATACAATCTAATTGGTTACTAAGAGTAATGCACATCTCAAACATACTTTTTTCAGAATAATGATTATAAGTAAAGTAACTTAATCTAAATTCAACCGATAATTTTATATTTTCCATAAATAATATTTATTTGGTAAAAAAAATAACTATCTTATCAAAAATCAACTTAATTATATCAGCATCTATTTAGAACCAACGCAGAAAACTAGCTTAGTTAGATT
Organism: Rivularia sp. (in: cyanobacteria); assembly: GCA_050329355.1. GTDB lineage: Bacteria > Cyanobacteriota > Cyanobacteriia > Cyanobacteriales > Nostocaceae > Rivularia. Next base: position 1,185 of record JBHJOU010000887.1, on the reverse strand, counting down.
TAATACTTGTATATTTGCGGAAGAAGTTTAATATTATCTCAAGATGCAACTATAAAGCAAATCAAATAATTACAATATATTTATCTAACTAATGTTTCATGCTTTATTTGTAAGCACCCATAGAATCTTGTGCTTCGTCATATAGCTGTGTTGCAATACGAAACATTTCTTGTCCTGTGTGCAAGTAACTTTCATCGTAGTTGAGAGGAAAATATTTCATTTCTCCCAAGGCATCACTAATTTGATTCAAAGTATAGTAAAGGTGAGCCGCAGCTCTAGCTAAACTAGGGGGATTGGGTAAAGAACGAAAACTAGTTTGTGCTTGCTTGAGTTGTTCTGTACAACTTTGTAAATAGTCTTGAAAATCTTCTAATAACTTATCGTCGAAAGGATCTGCGGCTAATTTATCAATTTGCTCTTCTAAAGAATCAAGAATATTGCACACGAAACTATTAACCGGCTGATATACGGATCGCAACCACTCTTCAATCTGCTCGTCAACATATCGTCCCGTCTTACGTCTCTTTTTGTATTGCTGTTGTGCTGTTTGAGTTCGTTGCTGTTTTTTACTATGGGATTTTTCAAAACTGTAATGCAGTTGTCTGTCATAAGATTGTCGGCTCTGAGTATCACTCAAAACTTCATAAGCAGCATTAATACGGATGATTTGCTCACTATCTGTTGTTTCTTGATTAACGTCGGGATGAAACAACTTTACCAAGCGGCGATAAGCTTGTTTTATCTCCGCTTGACTGGCATTACTATTAACATTAAGAGTCTCGTAGTGATTGGGTTGTGCCATTCTTCAATTGTTCGTTAGTTGATATTACTAACAGATTTGACTTCTAAATCTTGGAATAACGGGGTACTTAAGTATCTTTCCCCAAAACTAGGCTGAATTAACACAATTAAGCGTCCTTTGTTTTCTTGACGTTTAGCAACACGAACTGCCGCACACAGAGCCGCACCAGTAGAAATCCCCGACAATAATCCTTCTTCTAATGCCAACCGTCGCCCGTAGATAATCGCTTCACTATCTGTTACCGTAATCACTTCGTCAATCAATTCCACCTTCAATATTTGAGGTACAAACCCCGCTCCAATTCCCTGGATTTTGTGGAGCCCTGGTCTTCCTCCAGATAATATTGGACTGGAAGCTGGTTCAACGGCGATCGCCTTAAAATT
>JBHJOU010000771.1:0-2602 GCA_050329355.1 Rivularia sp. (in: cyanobacteria) | reverse complement strand
TTAACTTTTAACTCCGGTACAGACGTAGCAATACGCCCCGTCTCTACAACTCCTAACTCTTAACTTATAACTTTTAACTCCCTCAATCCAAAATCTAAAATCTAAAATCTAAAATTCCGTGTCCAATATCTCGCCGATAATACATTCCTTCAAAGTTAATTTGCTCAATACCGGCGTATGCTAATCGTAATGCTTGCTCGAAGTTTTCTCCAATACCCGTTACATTTAAAACTCTACCTCCATTTGTAATTAATTGTTGATTTAAGGTTGTCCCCGCATGAAATACGGTTGCTCCTGCGGCTTCGGCTTCGGCGATACCTGTAATAACTTTACCTGTTTCATAAACTCCGGGATATCCTCCAGAAGCAGCGACTACGGTGGCACAGGCTCCTTGTTTCCATTCGATGGGTGGCATTTGCTCTAAACGCTGCTCAACACAGGCAAGCATTAATTCTTCTAATGGCGTTTCTAATAATGGTAATATTACTTGGGTTTCTGGGTCGCCAAAACGACAGTTAAATTCTAAAACCTTGAATTCACCGCTGGGAGTTATCATCAAACCAGCATAAAGTACGCCTCGATAATCAATTTTTTTAGCTCTTAAAGCATTTATAGTTCTATCTAAAACTTGTTTTTGAACCCGTTCCATTAAATTTATCGTAGCAATAGGTGTTGGTGCATAAGCTCCCATACCACCTGTATTTTCTCCCGTATCACCTTCACCAATGCGTTTATGATCTTGGGCTGGTAATAAAGGTCTAATTGTTAAACCATCTGTCAATGCTAAAACCGATACTTCTTGTCCTATCAAACATTCTTCAACAATGACAAATTCTCCGGCACCAAACTGACCGCGAAAAACTGCTTCTACTGCTTCCACTGCTTGATTGCGCGTTGTTGCCACCGTAACGCCCTTCCCTGCCGCTAAACCGTCAGCCTTGATCACAATCGGTAATCCATGGTCTTTTATGTAGCTTTTTGCTGATGCTGCTCGGTTAAATACCGCACTATTTGCTGTAGGAATCTTAGCTTCCTGCATCAGTGTTTTTGCCCATACTTTGCTTGCTTCTATTTGCGCTCCGGCTTTATTTGGACCAAATACTTTCAATCCTTGAGATTGCAAATAATCTGTAATACCTTGCGCTAAAGGTACTTCTGGTCCGATAACCACGAGGTTAATTCCTTTGTTTAACGCAAAATTCCCGATACCTTCAAAATCATCCATCGCTAAAGAGATATTTTCACAGCGATTTAAACTAGCCGTACCACCATTCCCAGGTACACAGAATACTTGTTCAACTTGACTTGATTGAAGAAGTTTCCAAGCTAAAGCGTGTTCTCTTCCTCCACTACCTACAACTAAAATTTTCACTCTTATTCCTCGAAGTCACCTTGATGATACGCTTTATTTTTCCACCAATTTTAATACTTATCTCGGCTCAACGGTATGGTTTTCAATTTTAAAGTGAGGAATTGACAGTGGACAGTTGAGCTTTAACCTCTAACCTTTAACCTTTGACCTCTTTCGACCTGTGTAAACAAAAAAATCAAAAGTAGTGGCAACTAAGTATATAAAGAGATTAACCTGTTAATACTGAGTTAACAAAATACCTAAATATCAAAAAACATGACTAAAAATATTGTTACTGGTGCGGCGGGATTTATTGGTTCTCATTTAGCAGAAACGTTATTAAACAAGGGAGAAGAAGTAATTGGTATTGATGAATTCAACGATTACTACGACCCGATGTTCAAGTATAAAAATATTACATCCTTGCAAAGCTATCCCAACTTTAAATTGATTGAAGGAGATATTCAGTCTTTAGATTGGCGATCGCTGTTAGAAGATGTTGATATTATTTACCATCAAGCAGCACAAGCAGGGGTGAGGGCAAGTTGGGGGCAAGGTTTCCGCTTTTACACGGAACGTAATATCAGCGCCACTCAAGTGATGCTGGAAGCAGCAAAAGACGCGAAAAATTTGCAACGATTCATTTATGCTTCTACTTCCAGCGTTTATGGTGATGCGGAAACTTTACCGACGAGCGAATTAGTTTGTCCCAAGCCAGTTTCACCTTATGGAATCACGAAATTAGCTGCTGAAAGATTGTGTGGACTTTATCACAAAAACTTTAATGTACCTTTTGTCGCATTACGTTACTTTACAGTTTACGGTCCGCGTCAGCGTCCGGATATGGCATTTCACAAATTTTATAAAGCTGTCATCCAAGATCAAGCAATTCCCGTTTACGGTGATGGCTTACAAACCCGCGATTTTACCTTTGTCAGCGATGCTGTTGCAGCTAATTTAGCCGCAGCTACAGTAGAAAGTGCTGTGGGAGAGATTTTTAACATTGGTGGTGGTAGTCGGGTAGTTTTAAAAGAAGTTCTGGAAACAATGGAAGAAATTGTTGGTAAATCCATCAAGAGAAACCATGTTGAAAAAGCAATGGGAGACGCACGTCATACAGCGGCGGATGTTTCTAAAGCACAGAAAATTCTCGGTTATCAACCCTCTGTGAATTTGAGAGCAGGGTTAACCAGAGAATGGGAATGGGTGAAAGGGTTGTATTAAAGGATGGGGGGATGGGGGGACAAGGGG
>JBHJOU010000213.1:0-2265 GCA_050329355.1 Rivularia sp. (in: cyanobacteria) | reverse complement strand
TTTTAATGTAATATGTTCTTTAGCTTGTTTATGTCGTAATTCTTCTCTGCTTTTAGCTGCTTCAAAATCAAGGTTTAATTCTTCTAATTGATTTGCTAGTTTATCGTCGGCGAGAATGGATGATTGTATTTCTCTTTCTATGCGTTCTCCACTTACACCAGCTTGTTTATAAATAGCTGCTAGAGTTGTGTTTAAATCCTCTGCGCCTTTAATTGCAGCAATCATGTTGTCTTTAACTTTGGGGGCAAATTCGCTTATCTTTGCTCCATCATTGCCCATTTGACCTATTAGTTTTAATGCTTTTTGGTCGCCCATTAATGCCCTATAAACTAGGTTTGTGGAAGCGTTAAATTTACCACGGAGTTGTCTTTCTAGGTGGCGCGATTTGGAAGAAACCAAGTTTTTTAGCTTGCCAGTATTTTTCACAACGATTAATCCTCTCTTGAGTTAATATTTCTGTACATTGATAGTGCATCCACTTTTGGTATTGTTCTATTCGGTTTTTACGAGCTAGGTAGGCTTGGTATTTAAAGTGATAACTGATTGATTGGTAGCAATAATCTATTAGGAATAAGGCAGGAATTATTATTACTAATAGCCGAAATACATTTTTAAAGTGCAGTTCTCTACTTTGTTTTGAATGCTGCTGCGAGACTTTTGGAGAAGCTTTTAAGGCTAGAGCTTTTTTGCTCTAACACCTCCTTTGTTGTTATGGCTCCTTCTATACTCTTTCTTTGTAATGTGGTAGTTCTTTTATCTATGTAGTCACGCAGGTTGTTATTGCTAGCATCAATTTTTTGTTCAACTTCATCAAATTTACTTTGGGCGTAATCTTTGATTGATGAGTTGATAGTTTCTACAGCACTCACAAAGTCGGTGAATGAATCGCTAACAGTTTGGGAAATATCGGTGATTTCTGATTCGTCTAGATTAATACCCAACGATTGGGCTTGTACTGATATTAATTGTTCTTTTTGCTGATTGGTAATGGCGGTTGAATTTTCTGTTCTTTGAGTAGCTTCTGATTCTGTCAAAGCTAGAGGTGTATTTTCTGAATCGGGAATTTCTAGAGATTGATTATGTTTATCAATCAAATACTGTACCCCTGCTTTTATTTGTTCGTGGGTAGGGTTATCTAAGTCATCGCAGCCTATATTTTTTGCTGCTTCTAAAAAATCATTTTGTGAGAAACCTTGATAATTCTTCTTGTACAACCTTGTCCGAACGTTGTTCTGAAATTTCGTAGTAGCCATATTATTTTTCTCCAGTTACTCCACTATCAATTCAAAATAGTTAGCTCTAGTTTATGATTTTTAAATTCCGTCCTTTATGAGCGTGTCATTCAATAACTAAAACTTCAATTCTCGGTTTGGGCGTGTTTATTTTTGAGCCAATAATACGCTTATTAAATGCCCATTTGGCAGCACCAAGTGCAACTAAAGCGAAATCATCGTTATTGAACTTTTTATTAGCTGAATAAGACAATCCACAGCGACTAAACCAGTGATATTTTGTACTTCTAGGTATTTCTTTTATCTCTAAAGTTTTTGTCAAGTCGTGTAGAAACGAGTCTCAAGTAAAGGTTTGATTGCTGTTTCTATATTTATGAAAGACTTCCCAGCATTCTTGGAAATCTTCATTCGTAAACGAAAATCGCTTATATCGTGACTTAAATTGTGCAACTGATTTGACAATCACATCACTTGAAGGATTTTCTACTGCAAACCCTAAATGGCGCTTCATCGAAGCAACCAACCTGTACCAAGTTATATCCGAGATTTTCTTCCCTAAAGTCTGCTCGTAAAGGCTTCTGAGCTGACTGTATTTTCTTAAGTAGTTATTGTTTACCATACATTAATTACTACTAGCACTACATAGATATACGGCGGTGATGTATCAAGTTGATGGCTATCCCTAAATTCTTAGTTATCAGATACGTCAATAACTTTGAACCATGTATCAATACCCTTGGACACCTATCTGATAACTTGGACGACAATTGGATAAAAATCATTTTTACTTCGCTTGGAACACTTTCTGGACAAGAGTTTTCAATGTTTTGATGTAATTAGACTCCTCTCATAAGTACCCATATATGTACCCTTGCTCATAGGCTCAACGGCAATACGAATTTGCCCCAAAAATAGGCTGTAATTTTGGCAGCGTAAGGATTTTGGGTTTTTTATTTATGATGCTAGACTAACACAATATTGCGCTGTTGCAACAGCGCAATATATCAAAATTTTGTTATTGCAAGGTAAAAAT
>JBHJOU010000968.1:0-4651 GCA_050329355.1 Rivularia sp. (in: cyanobacteria) | reverse complement strand
CGTCTTCATTTACGGAATTTATATCAGCACCTTTTGATATTAATAGACGTACAATATCGAGTTTATTTGTCGCACAAGCCAACATTAAAGCCGTTAAACCATAACTTTTTCGTTGATAATTAATATTCGCACCCGAATCTATGAGTATTCTGACGATTTCCGTATAACCAGAATTCGCTGCAAACATCAACGCGGTAGTGCCATCTCCATCACTGACACTAGGTGAAGCACCCGCACTTAAAAAATTTTGCACCCTTTTAATATCTCCGCTTCTAGCTGCTTCTAGTAGCGAAGCATTGTTTTTGCTCATTGTTTAGTTGTTAGGGGTTAGTTGTTGGTTGTTGGTTGTTAGTTGTTAGGGATTAGGGGTTAGGACAAAAGTCGTTATTTATTAACCAATTTCCAAATTCCCATGCCCATACACAATTAATTCTTATTTTCCCATTTACTATTCCCCATTCCCTCGACGCGCTATGCTAATTTTTATGAAGATTTCAGTATTGGGGAGAACACAATGAATTTGGAACTTTCGCCAGAAGTTAAATATTGGATGCAATTTTTCCATCCGGTTTTAATGTGGGCGCTGTTATTATGCAGTCTTTATGCAGCTTATTTGGGTTTACAGGTACAGCGTACTAGAAATGCTCAAGGTGAAGAGAAAAAAGAGCTAATTAAAGGCAAATACAACATCAAACACTTTCAAGTTGGCTCTGTATTGTTAGCGTTGATGGTATCGGGTTGTATTGGTGGGATGGCTGTTACCTATATTAATAATGGTAAATTATTTGTCGGTCCTCATCTCTTAGCTGGGCTGGGAATGACAGCTTTGATTGGTTTTTCCGCTTCTTTATCTCCCTTTATGCAAAAAGGAGCAAATTGGGCGCGGATAAGCCATATTATGTTGAATTTTACAATCCTAGGACTTTTTACCTGGCAAGCTATTACCGGCGTACAAATTGTGCAAAAGATTCTTAGTAAAGCCTAAATAAGCTGTGAAGTATGAAGGTAATCATAGCAAATTTCAGTTGAGTCCAACACAGTAAAACCTCACCCCCTTCCCCTCTCCTTAAAAAGGAGGCGACAACTATTCGAGCGGATTGCTCAGCAAAGGTAAAACCTCACCCCCTTCCCCTCTCCTTAAAAAGGAGAGGGGTGCCCGGAGGGCGGGGTGAGGTAAAATTTATATTGCACCCAAGTGAAAACCTCTATAATTTCATCCTTCATACTTCATACTTTATCTTTTGTTTTTTATACTTTTTTTGATTTATTTGAAAAAGGTATACAAGCCGGTTAAGCGATAAAGGAATTTGATCTCAAATCCGGAAATTAGTTATTATTGCCTATTCCCAATTCCCAATTCCCAATTCCCAATTCCCAATTCCCAATTCCCAATTCCCTATTGCCTATTCCCTATTCTCTACCTAAAGATTGATGAAAATTATCCTGAACTTTGCGTGTTAAACGACGAGATACCTGACGAACGATTTGATTGAGTAGGCGATCGCCAGTATTTTGAATTAAGGATTTGGGTAAGCGGTTGATAAATTTGGGAAATTGCACGTAAACGGTTAAATACAGTTCCCATTCAACCTTAGTGATTGGATTGGATGGTGCGAGAGTATCTTGGTTTTCGCCTTCCACTAGCTGTAGAGATGCGCGATAATCAACATCGTAACCGGGAGGTTGATAGTCGGGAATGGGAATAGTGCAAATCCGGTAAACACCTTCTTGGGGAGGTAAAAGTTCTAACCCGATTTTTGGCTCTACTTCATAACCTAAAGCCCCAAAACGACCGATTGTTAATTCATAACCATTTTCTCCCAAAAGTTGCACTTTCATCGGTTGAGCGCAACTTGAAAACCATTGATTGTGATTGTTTAAATATTCAGCAACAATTGGGGCTGGTGCGGATAACTCCATACAGTCGCTGAAAGTACCGTAAAATTTAGTTTGTTGGTCTAAATCTAACTCTAAAGATAATTCCTGAGTCTCGGATAGACTTGATGTCACAGATATAATTGTCTCCGTTGTTTCATAAGATTTACACTCTCGATTAGTTGAAACCATAAGTGCATTCCTGTATACTTTTAAGTTTATTTAAAATAATATTTCCCATCCTAGATGAAATGTTTCGCATTAATAATGCAAATTCATCCAAACATTAACAATCTGACATAAAGTTCACCTAATCTCTACAATAGAGAACGAAGAATAATGATATATGTTTCCCAATGGGGGGTTTATAATGAAAGCTTTTGTAGCAGGGGCAACAGGTGAGACGGGAAAACGCATTGTACAGGAGTTGATAGCGCGTAATATTCCGGTTCGTGCATTAGTCAGAGATATAGAAAAAGCTAGAAGTATTTTGCCTGCTGATGTGGATTTAGTCCAAGGTGATGTGTTAAAACCCGAAACTTTTTCCACTGCTTTAGAAGATAGCACAGTATTGTTCTGTGCGACTGGTGCGACACCAAGTTTTGACCCCACCGGACCTTATAAAGTAGATTATGAAGGTACAAAAAACTTGGTGGATGCTGCCAAAATCAAAGGAATAGAGCATTTTGTGTTTGTTTCTTCTTTATGTACTTCCAAGCTATTCCATCCACTAAATTTATTTTGGTTGATTTTGGTTTGGAAGAAACAAGCAGAAGAATACCTCCAGAAAAGCGGTTTAACTTATACTATAGTGCGTCCGGGTGGATTGAAAAATGAGGATAACAGCAATCCCATCGTCATGCAAGGTGCAGATACAATGTTTGAAGGTAGTATTCCTCGTCAAAAGGTAGCCCAAGTTTGTGTAGAATCACTATTTGAACCGGCTTCCCGCAATAAAATCTTAGAAATTATTTCTAAAGAAGATGCTGCTGCTAAAAGCTTTGAAGAGTTATTTATCGCAGTGGCATAAAATAAGTTAGGAGTGAGGAGTTAGTACCACCGGAGTTAGGAGTTAGGAGTGAGGAGTTAGGAGTGAGTACCACCGGAGTTAGGAGTTAGGAGTTGGGAGTTAGTACCACCGGAGTTAGGAGTTAGGAGTGAGTACCACCGGAGTTAGGAGTTAGGAGTTAGTACCACCGGAGTTAGGAGTTAGGAGTGAGGAGTTAGGAGTTAGGAGTTAGTACCACCGGAGTTAGGAGTTAGGAGTTGGGAGTTAGGAGTTAGTACCACCGGAGTGAGGAGTTAGTACCACCGGAGTTAGGAGTTAGGAGTGAGGAGTTAGGAGTTAATAATAATTGTCCCCTTGTCCCCTTGTCCCCTTGTCCCCTTGTCCCCCCATCCCCTTGTCCCCTTTCTAGATAATTTCGCAGTCGCACAAAAATAATCATTGTTAGAATTGAAATTGTTTAAGAGTCCGGTTTGATTGATCAATATTGCCGGAATGCTTGGAGTTATGATTGTTGTTATATTTAATTTGGCTATCTTAAGTAATATTAATGAGTAAAACTCTTAAAAGATTTTACTTCAAAGGTGTTGAAAAATTGATCGGTCCTGTAGCCGCTCTCCTCGCCTTTGTCTGTATGTTTCAATGGTATATTTACGGTAGCTTAGAACCGAATAGCGATCCAGTATTTCAAAAGAATCAGCCACCTTTAATTATGGAAGGCGGTGATCCTTATATTCGCGCTTTAATGCGAACTATTGGAGCTAGTGAAGCTAATAGCAAACGTCCTTATTCTATTTTGTATGGTGGTGAACACGTCAGCGATTTAAGTCGTCATCCTGAGAAATGTGTCAAAATTACTGTGGGACCAAATACAGGAAATTGTTCTACAGCTGCGGGTAGATACCAAGTTATTAATACGACTTGGTTTAGAATTGCTGAGCGCTATCATCCAAAGCAGCCGATGCCGATGATGTTTTGGGCTAACTATAGTTTTGAACCCGAATATCAAGATCAAGTAGTTTATAGTTGGTTGAGCGATTCTAAGGAGTGGGGAGTTAATATTTCTCAATTGTTGCGAGAAGGAAAAGTAAATCAAGTTTTAAAAAAACTTTCTCCTACTTGGACAAGTTTGGGATATGGCATTGAAACTAATTCGATCAGTAGTAGTTTACCAAGAATTTATCAGAAAGTTTTGCAAGAGGAATTAAGTGCGGTTCAAAAGGTTCAATAGAAAAAGAAGTCGGGTTTCTAAGAAGAAACCTGACTTCTAGCTCTACCGAGATCATAAGTTAAAAAAATCCCGAATATGTTCCACAAATACCAATGTGTTTTCTAAATGAATATTGTGAGCAGTATTTTTAATAGTTTTTAAATTACATAAATTGCTAATTTGAGTCATTTTCTTATTTATATCAATAAATTTTTGATCGTTTTCTCCGACTAATAAAAGTATAGCAACTTGATTATCAGGTAATTTTCCCCATAAAGCAGGTTGAACTCCAGTACCCATGAATCGTAGTGATTTAGCTAATTCTACCGGATTATTTTGTAACCGATTTTCTATCATTTGCTCAAATCGAGAATGAGTTTTAATGTTCCCGAAAATTGGCTGATTATACCAATTTTGGAGAAAATTCCGAAAATCTTCTCGTTGAATACTTCTTGCTAATTTTCTAGCTATTTGTTCGTCTCGTTTAATTCTTTCTAATCGTTCTTTTTCTGTTAACAAACCAGGAGAAGCAGACTCTAGAATAACTTGATAAAATCTTT
>JBHJOU010000980.1:0-5459 GCA_050329355.1 Rivularia sp. (in: cyanobacteria) | reverse complement strand
AATATCACCATCAAATAATTCTTCAATCGTCGTGGCAGCAATCTTCAAAGCGAGAGGATTACCTGCATAACACTCTACTAATTTATTAACTTGTGTAGCTGAAGTGGATAAACCTTTTTGTGCTACAATTAACTCTCCCTCTCGATAATTCAACCCTTTTAACGTCAACATTCTGACTGGTAAATTATCACCTTGTCTAGCGCTAAATCCCTTGGGTGGTTCGCGACTGGTGACTATACAACAACTTTGATGACGAGTATCTGCCACGCATCTTAAAAGTTGTCCGTATCCTTCATATCCCCCTCGATAACTTCCGGATTTTTGCTCGCTATCTAAAACTGATTCGAGATTATCTAAAACAATTAAACAGCGAGAATTCCGCAAACAATCAATTAATTGACCTATTTGTTTATCTAAGAAATTTTCTAAAACTATTTGATGCTCAGACGATAAAAAACCGATTAAATCGCTCAATAATTCTTCTACAGGAGTTGCATTTCGTAAACTTCGCCAAATCAAATAATCGAATTTATCTTCTACCAATTCTGCTAACTTTACAGATAAAGCTGTTTTGCCAATTCCACCCATCCCAATTATAGTAATCAACCGACAATTATCTGTAACAATCCATTTCTCTAAAGTACAAATCTCCTGATTACGTCCGTAAAATGTAGAAACATCAATTGCTTCTCCCCAATCATGACGCTGTTTTTTATTTATCCTTGGAATATGATTGAATCTTTTCTTTAAAATTTCCCAAGTCGGAGGTTCTTCAGCAGGATTAATAAATATTATAGGCAACCAACTAGCACCGGGAAAATCATCTTCTAACCCTTGTAATCTGCGTCTAGCTTCCTGTACCGATATATATAAAGATTTTTGTGCAAATGCAAAGCCTTGTAAAAAATAATTAAAAAACTCTTCCGCAACCCGATTTGCTACAGGTTCCCGCATGACAATTGTTATCGGTATATTCAGTTGTTCTAAATCGTGAGCTAAACCCAAACCATCGCAAGAATTAAAAATTGCTAACTTCAAACCTTTCGCGATCGCAGTTTTTAAAGCCTCAGATAATTGTTCAACGGTTAAACTATTATTGGTGGGATTCTCATTGATGTAAATTATCCCCGTTTCCTCCTCAGTTTGACTATGCCCAGCAAAAAACAGTATATCCCAACCTTGAGAATCCCAAAGTTGATCATTAAATTCTTGTCGCGAAGGCTTGACAATAAACTCTACTTCTGCATCGGGTAAACTTTGTAAAAACCTTTGTTCTTGTTCTAAATCGATACCTTGAGAATTACCCAAAATTGCCAAAATTCTCACTTGATTTCGAGTAGTTGGTGATAATTGCAATTCAGGAGTGCGTTTATACTCAGTTCTCGCAAAAGAAACTTCCGAGCGTGGATAATCTTGGAAAAAATTGCCACAATGCCAAGGCAACTTTTGAATAATATTATCTTGAGTTTCGATAATTATTCTTATTTCATCAACGGGGTTAAGTAAAGCCCGTAGCTGTCGGCTAATACTAATAATCCCCGGTGATTCCAGCCAATTATTAATATCTAGCTGCAATCGTTGACATAAATCGTGGAAATCTACAGTAGAAACATTCGTAATATCACCTTGATCAATTTCGAGTTCATCATCATCTGTGAAATTTCTCATTGATGAAAAGGAAAAGCGATCGCACAAATTCTGATAAATCAATCGCCAATTTCGATATAACTCTACCAAATTGGGCGCTGCGGGTAAACTACCGACAAACTGTTGCGGACGAGGATTATTTAATTCCCATAACCCAGCAGTCACCACAGGAAATCCCTCGGTTAAATTACCATACCCCAGATTGATGACAACGGAATGAATCATTATTATAAGTAGGTCAGCACAGAAAATTATCATTGAGACAAGGCAACAGGAATAGCCTGAGTACAATCAGTGGTTGGTGCGTGACACCATAAGCCCTATTACTACGTTCAGAATTTCTAAGTTACAGCAACGGCACGTCAATAATAAGGTCCGAAAATCTACACCCCCTAAAAGCCTCCCCTACAATAAAATATGCCTTTTTGCTAAGTCCTATAATAATCAAAATTTGTATCAAAATATAGTGTCCGGGTGAGAACCCATGCGATTTATAGAGGGGTTAAATTATTCTTGCTCAGAGAGCGATCGCCCTTTTATTGATAGTGAAATTAACACTATTGCTTAGATAACAAATAAAATAGTTTTTATATAAATAGGACTGACGCAACTGGCATAATTTTCTTGTAGGGTGTGTAGTTTAGAATAAATTTGAACGGTTCTATAAGACTTGTAGCGTCACGCACCAACCAACTGATAAAAATAAATACAGGGGACTTAAATCACAAAATGGAACAATTAAAACGTTTGTTGTCAATGACTCTTGATGAACTTACAGAATATAGTACAGATGCCCGTAAAATTGAAAAACTGCGGCGGAAGATTTGTTTAGCTGTACCAATGACAGAACAGCGAAAGGTAAAAGAAGAATTATTAACCCAAATGCCTTCAGGTGAAGTAAATAAAATTATTGAAGAACAACGGCAAACAGTAGCTTTACCCTTTTGGGGAATCGCTGGCTTGGGTTTATTGCTCGGAATTTCATTAAATCAACCCATCGGCTTGTTAGCTGCGATCGCTGGTACTTTTGCTGCCATCAAAATTCAGAAACTAGGTTGGGAAATGCAAGCCAAGCGTTTATTGTTGCAAACACTTGAAGATATCGAAGTTCGCGTTAATCAACCAAAGTAAGTAGGTTTAACAGTTATCAGTAACGTTTATACAAGCAGGTTTAAATCCCTCACCATACGCCCGTGTTCACTGTTCACTGTATGACGCTACCGCGTCACGCTGCGCTAACACTGTTCACTGTTTTAAAATTGATTTACATTTCTTTATATAGCGTTATTCTTTTTTGTGCCAGCTTACTTACAGTCCCGCTAACAGAAACAAACAAAAACCCCAACTCGATGTCGGGGTTTTATGATTAAAAAATATATTATAGGTTAAAGTATTTTGATTTTAGCGATCGCTAATAATTACACACATACCTAAAGCTTGCCAAGTCTGGGGTCCGACAATTCCATCTACAATAAATGTTGGGTCATGATCGTTACCTCTTGCTTGAAACTCTTTGACTGCATTTTCTGTTTTCTTGCCAAAAAAGCCATCGACTTTTAAAGAGCCAAAATTATATTGACGTAAACGTGTTTGTAAGAGTTTTACCGATTCAGAAGCGGTTTTTTGACGGTCATCGCGACGCAAAACCGGCATTCTATGACAAGGGGTTAGTTGCTCTGGATTTACTGTTTGCATTGTAATGTTTCCTTAGTTTTTATAGTTGAATTTACTGATAAGTTTAGATTCATACTGTCGTTGTTGAATTCCAGAATTTGATTAAAAATGTCTGAAAAAAGTTTTAAGTATATTTATAGGTGACATTATGTAACTAAAACATAATTTTTAGCGATCGCACCTTTTTTGCCCCACCTCACCAAATCGCGTTGCTGCCCTTCACGTACTAGTAGTTCTTTTCATTAATTTTGGTGGGTAATTCGTAATTCGTAGTGCGTTGGCGTAGCCTGCCCGGAGGGGCATACCGAAAAGCTCGCTATGGCTAGCGAGCTAGAAGCTCGCACTACTTCAACCCCTTAAAATTAATGTGGCGGAGTAAATAGGTAGGCGTAATTAAATATAAGATAAGACCTCACCCTCAATCCCTCTCCTTAGTAAGGAGAGGGAGCAGTACGGCAGGGTGAGGTTTTATATTTAATTTGATCCACTTACTTACTAGTTAATTTCAAACCCGCGCAGGGGGGTGCCGGTTTGTGTAGCCAAACCACTGCTCGGCTATGGTTCCCCGACTTGTAGCAAGTGGCGTGCGACTTATAGTCGCCAGGCAAAGTATTAAATTAGACTTTCAAGACATCACATTTTCTAAAGTTCAAAATCCTCTTTAATAATGGTATTTTCGTAACTTACTTTAATGCTAAACTTTTTCCCCGACTCGCCCTTAAAAGGTTTTAATTGGATATAATTATCTTGAATTCTCGAAGTAACTTCTTGTAGCACTTTACCAGCTTTAGACAGCAAAATTAGTTTGATATTGTGCGGTAAAAATTTTTCTCCACTCATGGGGTATAGTTGAGCTAAAACATTAATTTTATCTTGATTTTCACTATTGTTAATATTAGAATCAACAGAAAATGTGACGGGGGATATATTTAACAGCAACGCGACCTTTTTGTTACCTAAGTCTATCCCTAAATCAATAATTTTCGCTCTTTTGGTATCTTTATCAATATTTCTAGTACTAAAAGCTAAACTTAATTCTGGATTGGAAATCGAATCTATTGCTTGCCAACCTTCATCAACTACTCCTTGTAACCATTGACTTAATTTAGTAGTAGTTGAATGTACGATTTTTGATAAATTTTCACTGAATTGATTAACTTCATTTTTAACTATAGATACAGCAAATTCTGCTGCTTGCACGTAATGCTGATAAAGTAATAGATGATTTGGTTCAATATCAAATAAAGACAGAGGTAGTTGATAACAACCTTCAGATATGGGTAATTCTAAATTACTTTTAACCTCAACTAATTGTTTGTGAGGTAAAAATCCTCTAATTACAACTTCTTCCTGTTCTTCCAATACCTCAAGTACCACGTAAAAATGAGCCGAAGATTCTGGATTTGCAATTAACTGTTGTGGTATCGCAACAGTTTCCGAAAGCAAATGTTCAGTTGCGATCGCGCAAAATTTATATTCACCGACTGTAAGATTTCCAGCAGTTGCAATAAAATTGATATCTCTTAGAACTACTTGATTTGGTAAACGCTCCTGTAACCAAACTTCTAACGCAATTAAGGCTAATGTGTTAAGGTAAACTTGCCAAGCATCAGTAGCATTAGTTATCTGCGAAGAACTAATCTGGTTTGCCAACAAAAAATGTTCCTGTTCCAACCAGACGGTTTCTGGTAACAAAAGTCTTAAATCTTGAGAATAAATTGAATTAGGCATGATTTTACCTCCCCTATGAAGGTAAATAGATGTGAGCAAACAGGACTTATGCAGTTGATGACGATTGATTTGGTTTATAGCAAGGGAAGCGGGAGCAAGGTAATGTCTTGCTCCCTACTCCCTACTCAGAGCCGCCTCGATTCGGTAATCTTTTGGCGGAATAGGAGTAATAAGTACCCGTGCCAACATTTAATTTAACATTTCTACGTTTGCATAGGGTTGGGGGAAAAGGGAACAGGAACAGCTACATAACTGAGTAGTAAATATTACAATTAATCAAGGCTTACCTACTTAACAAGAAAAATTACCCAATAGAGACACAATTTGACGTACATTCTTGAATATAACAACGAATAGCTTGAGCATATACACTACTCATATTCCGATTTTTTCCGGTTCTAATTTCT
>JBHJOU010000032.1:0-7761 GCA_050329355.1 Rivularia sp. (in: cyanobacteria) | reverse complement strand
ACCAGCGGTTGATATTTATTCAACAAAAAAAAGATGGTTGTTAACCATGCAGTTTGCCATGTGCATATGTTTGGGTATATTAGCTTTATCTTTTCAATTACCAAAATCAAATTTCTTTTCTCTTTCTTTAGTAATATTGTTAGTTGGAGCATTTATTTCTGCAACTTATGATATTGCTACCGATGGCTTTTATATGTTGGCATTAAACGAGAAGAAACAAGCTTTTTTTGTAGGAATTAGGACGTTATGTTATCGGCTAGCAATTATCTTTAGTACGGGATTTTTAGTATATTTAGCAGGAAGTTTAGAAAAATCTACCGAGAATATTCCTTTAAGTTGGAGTATGACGATTGGGTTTGCAGCTTTAGTTTTTGCCATACTTTTTATATATCATCTGTTTATTGTGCCACAACCAGAAATACGAGAAAGAAATAATCGGGAATCGGCAAGAAATGAAATTCCTTTTGTAACAGTAATTCGTTCATATTTTGCTCAACCCAATATCATAGCTATTTTAGCATTTATCTTACTTTATCGATTTGGTGAGGCAATGCTCGTAAAAGTCGCCACTTTATTTTTATTAGATGAAAGAAGTGTTGGTGGTTTAGGATTATCGACCTCACAATTCGGTTTAGTATACGGAACATTTGGCGTAATTTCGTTAATTAGCGGTGGTATTTTAGGTGGATTATTAATTGCTAAATATGGATTAAAAAAATGCCTGTTACCAATGGCTTTAGCATTAAACTTACCCGACTTATTTTATGTTTATATGGCTTACGCTAAGCCTCCATTAGAATTAGTTTATCCTTTAGTTTCCTTAGAACAATTTGGTTATGGTTTAGGATTTACAGCTTTTACAGTGTATTTAATGTACATTTGCAAAGGCGAATATAAAACCTCTCATTTTGCCATCTCTACAGGATTAATGGCATTAGGTTTGATGCTTCCCGGTGCAATTAGCGGTGGAATTCAAGAATCGGTGGGATATCCAGTATTTTTTGTGATTGTTTGTTTATTAACTATTCCTGGTATGGCGACTATTTTCTTTATTCCATTAGAAGAAAAACCAAATAGTAACAATTTGGAAAAAGTTTAATATTATTGACTATTTTGTAAAGTGCGTTATGGATAAATTAGCGCATTTTTTTTTGAAAAAAAATATTTGTTTGTAGTTGCGTTTTAGCGCTATTAAATAAACTTTAAATAATATGGTTTATGTTTTAGAACGTAGGTTGGACTGAGGAACGAAGCCCAACAAGCAAAAACTTTGGTATTGTTGGGTTTCACTCCGTTCAACCCAACCTACAACTACTTTTTTTGAGAAAAATATTTGTTTTTAGTTGCTCCTTAGCGCTATTAAATAAACTTTAAATAATATGGTTTACATATTAGGAATAGATGGTGGTGGAAGTAAAACAATTTGCGTATTAATGGATGACAAACGTCAAATTTTGGGACGTGGTGAAGCTGGTTCATCTAATTATCAAAGTGTGGGAATAGAAGCCGCAAAATATTCGATAGAATCTGCAATTAGTAAAGCAATAATTAAAAAAAATAATCTTAAAATTGACGCGATTTGTTTGGGATTAGCAGGTATCGGACGTTCGAGAGATATTGAATTAATCAAAAACATAGTTAAAGATATACCTATAATTCGTAATATAAAACCACAACATATAATTGTTTCTCACGATGCATTAATTGCTTTAGTGGGTGGGATTGGTAACGATGTGGGAATTGTTGTTGCTGCCGGTACGGGTTCAATAGTTTTCGGTAGAAATATTAAAGGAAAAACTAAAAGAGTCGGTGGTTGGGGATATATTTTAGGTGATGAAGGTGGAGCTTATAAAATTGCAGTTGCGGGAATGCAAGCGGCTTTAAAAGCTTATGATGGACGAGAAAAATCAACTAGTTTAATAGAAGTTTTTAAAAACCATCTTGGTTTAACTAATATAGAAGAATTAATAGAAGTAGTTTATCGACGAGGATGGAGTGTAAAGGAAATTGCTGCTTTAGCTCCAATTGTTGATAATGCAGCAGCATTGGGTGATGAAGTTGCTAATAATATTATTGATGATGCTGTGGAAGAGTTGGTGAAAGCTACGGTGACTGTTATTGATGAAATTTTTGTTGAGGGAGATTTTTTTGAGGTAGTTACTACGGGAAGTGTTTGGAAATGTAAGTGTCAGATGTGGGAGAGGTTTACTGCTTCTATTGTTGATAAGTTTCCGGAAGTTAAGGTGATTTTACCTCGGTTTGAAGCTGTTTATGGTGCTGGTTTGTTGGCTTTGAGGAGTTTGGGGGAAGGGTGAGTTTTGGCTTTTTGCGGGAATACTAGGAAAAGAGAAAAAACCTTACTAGACGCTGAGGGCGCTGAGGAAGAGAATATGAGAGAGTTTGATGGGTTGGAGCAGTTGACTTATGGTGTAATTGGGGCTGCTATTGAGGTGCATCGGATTTTGGGTGCGGGTTTTTTGGAGTCAGTTTATCAAGAAGCATTGGCTGTAGAGTTTTCACAACGTAAAATACTTTATCGCGATGAATTTCCTGTAGCTGTAACTTATAAAGGGCATTCTGTTGGTGAAGGAAGATTAGATTTTTTGGTTAATGATGTTTTAGTTGTGGAATTGAAAGCTGTAGAAAATTTAGCTCCGAAACATGAAGCTCAAGTTATTTCTTACTTAAAAATGACTAAAAAAACCTTTGGGTTTATTAATAAACTTCAATGTTCCCATTTTAAAACAAGGGATAAAACGCATCATCCTCTCCTCCTAACTCTTTCCTCTGCGCTCTTTGCGCTCTCTGCGGTTTAATAATAAATTATTCTCAATAAATTATTCTCATCCGTATTACCAGTATCAAATTAACCGAATATTTTTATGTATTATTTTACAAGATGTAATTTCTGAGTTATAACTCAGGAAAAATACTTACGAGTAGAAACAGGCTACTTGTCAATGAGAGTTGTAAAAAAGACGGTTAGTCTGCTGGTATTAAGTGATTTAAAACAGGTAAGAAATCGCAGAAAATTCTCTTTTCGTTTACTGATTATCAATTTATTTATGATGGCAGGATTTTTTTGGATTCTGTCCGGTTATGATAATCTAAAAGTCAAACTAAGTTTAATTTTATTTAGTTTATTTTTATTAATTCCTGGCATATTATTAATTCGTTTTGATACTAGCGAATCTAATTATTTTGCAATCAACACTAGTCTTAATAAGTTTATTCATAAACGTATAGAATTATTTGCTAACAAAGTATATATCGCTGAATATCCTTTAAAAAATATTAGATTTATCGCTATTAAAAGAACTAGTATCCATCGTGCTGATGAAAAAAATTATTTAGTTAGACTATATTTTAAATCTCATAAATATATAAATATCGGCTATTTCGCAACATCAAAAAAATCTTTTATCATTGCAAAAACTATATCTAAATTCTTGAAAATACCTTTGAAATATTAATCTATAAAATTGATTTTTTACTAATCGAGTTTTGAATGAGACGTAGCAGTTTTTGAATGAGACGTAGCAATACGCCCCGTCTCTACATTTCTGCACTTTTTAAACCTCGCATCGCTAATAAAGCACTACCATAAGCGGCTTCTGTATTTATAGAAGAAACTACCGGAACTCCCAAATATTGCTTTCTAATCTCGCTCCAAACAGGATTTTTTGCACCACCACCAGCGGTGTAAACACAATTTAAATTATCTGCTCCAAGCTCTTGCAATAACTCATATCCCCGCGCTTCAATTCGAGCCATACTTTCTAACAACCCATGTAGAAATTCGACAGAATTATCAGGACGCGGTTCTAATTGGGGTGGTAAATTAGGGTTATTAATTGGAAAACGTTCTCCGGGTTTTAATAATGGATAATAATCTAAACCACTTGATTTTTTTACATTTATTTCACTACTAATTTTTTCTAATTCCTCATTAGTAAAAAATTGCTTTAATACAGCACCACCCGTATTAGAAGCACCCCCAGTTAACCATAAATCTCCAAAACGATGACTATAAATTCCGTATTGAGAATTATCTACACGAGTACGACTCAACAGTTTTAAAACTAATGTAGAACCCAAAGAAGTCACCGCTAACCCTGGAGAATTTGCACCACTAGCAAGAAATGCCGCAATACTATCTGTCGTACCCGCACACACTAAACAATTTTTAGGAAAGTTGTATTTCTCAGCAATATCGGAACGCAATTCATCAATAGGATTTCCCGGAATTGTTACTTTTGGTAGATGAATTGATATCTCTAATTTGTTAAACCATTCCGGATATTCCAAAGCTTCTACGTCATAACCTAGTTTTAAAGCATTGTGATAATCGCTAATACCCAACTTCCCATGCAAAAGAAATCCTAACCAATCTGCTTGATGTAAAAAATATTTAGCTTTTGTAAATGAAGGTAATTCCATCATCCACAACAGCTTTACAAGGCTAGAAGTAGCGCTCAATACAGTATGATTTGTCGGTGCGATGTCTTGTAATTTTGCTCGCATCGCCGCTCCCCGTGCATCATTGTAGAGTAAAGGTGCATCAACAGGATTTCCCCCAGCATCGCACAGTAACACAGTCGAAGAAGTACCGTTAATAGCAATCCGGGTAATTTCTCGCCGTAATTCCTGATTAATTTGCTCTAGAAGACTAAATAAAGCAGTTTGCCAGCAATTTGTTAAATCAGTCTCGCAAGACACGTTAAAAGCGAATCTGACCTCCGCTACGATATTTCCCGCAGAGTCAATTACAATACCCCTAGCACCAGAAGTTCCGAAATCTATACCTAAATACATTTTAAAGGTTAAAGGTTAAAGGTTAGAGGTTAAAGGTTAGAGGTTAGAGGTTAGAGGTTAGAGGTTAAAGGTTAGAGGTTAAAGGTTAAAGGTTAAAGGTTAGAGGTTAAAGGTTAGAGGTTAAAGGTTAGAGGTTAGAGGTTAAAGGTTAGAGGTTAAAGGTTAGAGGTTAGAGGTTAAAGGTCTAACTCAAAACTCCTAACTTATAACTCCTAACTCAAAACTCCTAACTTATAACTCAAAACTCCTAACTCAAAACTCCTAACTCAAAACTCCTAACTCCTAACTCCTAACTCCTAACTCTTCCCCCATTTCAATTGTTGCATCTTGTTACAACTTATTTCCCAATTCGGGTAAAACAGTGAAAAGTAGAAAATGAAGTAATAATCACCTTTATTGAGATTAGGAGATTTCTGATATGTCAATTTCAGACACTCAAGTTTATATCGCTTTAGTTGTAGCACTGATTCCAGGTATTTTGGCTTGGCGTTTAGCAACTGAACTCTACAAGTAAGTAATTCTTAATTATTGAAACGAATGTAGAGTTTGTAATCCTGGCAACATTAAGTGCATTTTCCGGAAGCTTGTAACTTTTGTTTGTAAGCTACTTAAGAAAAGCCACTTATAAATGCCAGGGTTATTTTTTTTACGCTATTTCTAGGTGTAGCAGTTTGAAAAAAATGGAGTAAGATGGCAGCACATGAAACCCGTAAATAATCGATATTAGATATTTACGAAATTTACGAAAAATTCGTTCTTTTTGAGGAGATTAAGTCTATTACCATGAATGCAATTCAACCGTCTAACCCGGAACTACAGCCGATACAGCGGCGCAGGAATGTTGCTAGTAGACCTCATCGTCATCTACGGCGACGTTCCTATCAAATAATGGCGCTAGAAACAACAGTAAAAATAGGAGTTAATTTGGCGATTTCCGCAGCCGCAGTATCGGCTTTAACTCAACTTTTACCTCATCATTGGACTGGACAAGAAAAGTTACGACAATTACGTACCGAAGTTAACACGACTCAAGAACGTGTGAATAATTTAAGGGCAGAATTTGATCAAACTTTTGATTCTCGTCAAGCTAATAGGGTGATGCAACAACAGGGAAATCTGATACCGCTCAATCAAAAAAGAATTGTATTGACAAAAGAGACAACACCGGCTGAAGCCAGAGAATATACACCTTAATAGTTTGAGGAAATATTATTTTTGAGTAGAATAAAATTTCTTCCTTTTTGTCCCTATATAATGAGTCCAAAAAGAGTTGCGTTAGCTAACAGCTAATAGTTAATAATTAGTTGCTAATTATCACGTTACCTTGCAATATAATTATCATCTATTAGCTATTAGTAACTAGAAAGAATTAATGACGATCAAATATTTATTAAAAGTATTAAAAGTTTAAAAGTTTAGTTGTATTTATTCCCAAATTTACCATTCCGGATTTATGGGAAGCAGTAGTTCATTTAACCAGCTTTCTACTTGCAAACGCAAATTAAGTGTTAAATTATCGGTTTTATTAGCTCTAGGTGGTAATTGCTCTAAAGCACGATAATAATCGGCGATCGCAACATTCCATTCGCCCCAGATATGGTAAGTTCTGCCTCTTTCAGCTAAAATATGACTTTGCAATTTGCCAAAAAACAACGCCGTATCAAAATTATCAATAGCTTCTGTATATTCTCCTAACTCCCGCAAGGTGATACCCCGGTTAATCCAGGCTCTAACATGACTGGGATCTAAATCTAAAGCTTTTTCATAATCACCTAATGCAGCTTCTAAATCTCCAATCGCAGCATAATAATTGGCTCGATTGTTGTAAGCACTAGCCAAAGTAGGATTTAGTTGTAACGCTTTGTTAAAATCACGAACCGCTTTTTGTTCTTCACCGCTCTGAAAATAAACCAATCCCCGATTGTTGTAATCAATCGCGTTATCAGGATGACGCTCAATCAACTGATTAAAAACGGCGATCGCCACATAAAAGTCACCTTTTTTGGCTGACTTTAAAGCACGAGAGCGTAAATCTTGATCTGGGTAACTGTCGTATAATTTAGTATTACTATCCTCATTGCTATGGTCATGAGCAGTAAATTTTGCAGTATTAAGTCTGCCGATATTATCTTGCTTGTCACCGAATGTTGAAAATAAGTGAATCTTCATATCATCCTGCCTGAGTTGGTAATTTTATAAAATAGACTGATAGTAGGTTCGCGCTTTTTGTGATGCCCCCGTGTTCGGATTGATTATCCGTAATTGCCAACGTCTAACTATCCAAAATATATAGTTGACGCTCTCCACGACTAAAAACAGCATCATTACACTGTAATGAATGCAAATTAATCATAGATACCAACTCTTGAGTGTCAATTCCAGAAAATCACAAATAATTGCAATTTAAAACGCTACCAGACAACACTGCGATCGCAACTGGTAGAATGCCTTCAAGCAATACATATTTTTAGACGGCGATTCATTGACGGTTCACAAAAAAGAGAAAAGCAACAAAATGGTAAATACAATTTCTTATTCCAATGCTCCCGATTTAGCCCCAGATGATTACATCGTTATCGGTTTAGCTACCTGCTTCATCAAAGAAGAAGGTGAAGTACATGAAGTTGAGGTAATCGAACCCATTCCCTCAGCTTCCTTAGAATCGCTGTTCAAAGGTATTCCCACTTCCTATAAATCCGCTGTCGCAACAACATTAGGAAGCGTCTTAGATGGTGAAATAGCCCGTAAACCAGCGCAATTGGATAACTCCGCACAAATAGTCAACGACTTTACCGAACGAGCATTTGCCGCAGCACGCACCTACAAACGTAAAGAATCAGCACAATCTTTAATTCCTTTGGGTAAAACCTACAGCGACTTTCAATACTCTGTAGAGAAAAAGCGAGTATTAAACGCTCAAAGAGTAGTTAACAAAGATGACAACGT
>JBHJOU010000038.1:0-10096 GCA_050329355.1 Rivularia sp. (in: cyanobacteria) | reverse complement strand
ATAGAATCTAAATCATATCTGGATCTACACCTAATTCTTCTAACTTCTTTCTCAACCTTTCGGCTTTTTCTTCACTTTCCTTAAGTGCTTGTGCTAACTCGCTTGGTGCTAATAGTTTTTCTCCGTTATCTTCTCGATAAAAAGCAATTAATTCTGATTCAACTTCTAATCTAAGTTGCAAAGGTTCGCTTCTATTATCAGTAATTTCTTCGTAAACTTCTTTCTCCAAGCGATAACCTTTTAATTTTTGTTCAATCCATTCCCCTTTCGGATCGAATAACCAATATTCTTTAACACCTAATTGTTCGTAAAGCGTTTTTTTGTAACCCGTATCTTTTTCCCTTGTTCCTTCCGAGGAAATTTCAAATATCACCGCAGGTACTTGTTTCTCTTCCCAAATTTTATAATTATCTCTACCACCAGGAACAACGTTAAAAATTACCATCACATCTGGTGCTACTCTGAGCTTAGGAAAACCTTGAGCATAATATAAAAATTGGTCAGCTAAAACAGTCGCTTGCTGTCCCTGCAAATACTGCTTTAAAATTTCTAAAGTTACAAGGATTGCATATAAATGAACGTAGGTTTCCGCCAAAGGTTCACCGTCTGAGCTAGGGTAGATGATTTCAATTTCGGTTTGTTGATTTGCTGATGCGAGAGTCATGGTTTCACCAGCGGAGAATAATTTAGTTTTATTTTAGTATTTTTCTCAAATATCTAACCTTCTTTCACCATCCAAACCAACATTCCTAAGAGTATTTCCACCGGGGGAACCGGATAATCCTGCAAGTCAATACTCAGTATTAGGCATTATTAGATTAAGAATTCGGTTTGATTATTTAATTATTGCTAAAAATTAGGGATACTAGAATAGGAAATAGGAGACATTTGTTTTTAAGGATAGGTTATTATCTAATATTTTAAGACGGTTCAGGATGCCCATCTCACAAGAGTTTATATTTATTGATAACTGATTAATTGATGTTTGATATCCTCATTCTTTCCAACGGTCCGGGTGAAATTACAACTTGGGTACGCCCTGTAGTAAAATCGTTACGAGAAAAGCTAGGTAATGACCGCGATAAAGTACGGATTTCCCTTGTTTTATCTCCTTGTGCTAATGCTAGCGGTAAAGAAGCTGACATTGCTTTAAGTTATCCAGAAGTAGATAGAGTACAATCAGCAACCAATTTCTTTCCATTTCTACTAACCGGGAAAACCGCCGAGAATTGGGATTGGCGAGACAAAGGGGTAGTATTATTTTTAGGTGGAGACCAATTTTTTACTGTCGTAATTGGCAAAAGATTGGGCTATCGCACTGTTGTTTATGCTGAATGGGAAGCCCGATGGCACTCTTTAATTAACCGTTTTGCTGTCATGAAACCCCAAGTTATTACCAAAATCAGTCCTAAGTATATTGACAAATTTACCGTTGTCGGAGATTTAATGGCTGAAACTTCTATGAAAGACGGGGTAGCAATTACCAATTACCAATTACCCATTACCAATTATCAATTAATCGGCATTTTACCCGGTTCTAAAGCTGCTAAACTTTCTCAAGGTGTACCCTTAAGTTTGGCGATCGCCGAACACGTTCATCAAAAACTACCACAAACTAAATTTGTCATTCCCGTCGCACCAACTTTAGATTTACAAACTTTAGCTAGTTTCGCCTCGGCGGAAAAAAATCCGATGTCAGAATACTTTGGCAGAGTATCTGCAAAGTTAATTGATTCCGAACAACCTTATTTGGAAACAACAACGGGTTTACAAATAGAACTGTTTTTAAAACATCCAGCTTATGATATATTGTCTAAATGTAGTATCTGTTTAACTACTGTTGGTGCAAATACTGCCGAACTCGGTTCTTTAGCAGTACCAATGATTGTTTTACTTCCTACCCAACAATTAGACGCAATGCGTTCTTGGGATGGTATTCCTGGATTACTCGCTAATTTACCTTTAGTTGGTTCTAGTTTTGCTAAGTTGATCAATTGGTATTTTCTTCGACGCAAAGGTTTGTTAGCATGGCCTAATATATGGGCAAAAGAAGAAATTGTACCGGAGTTAGTCGGCAAGTTAAAACCCCAAGATGTTGGAGATATTGTGATCGATTATTTACAAAATCCCCCAAAATTATCAGATATACGTGATAAATTAAGAAGCGTTAGAGGTGAAACTGGTGCTGCTACTAAATTAGCTCAGTTAGTATTTGAAGAGTTAGAAAAACAAGCTTAATTCAGATAAAACCTCTTTCTCAAACAACTTTCAACAATATTTCGATATTACCGAACAATCGAAATGCAGATTATCACCTCACCAACTATATATAAACCCGTTTTAAACAACTTTGAATCAACAACTATATATAAACCTCTTTCTCAAACAACTTTCAATAATATTTCGATATTACCGAACAATCGAAATAAAAATATTCATATAGTTGGATAATATAATTTTAAAAATATTAATACAAGCAATTACACAAAGTGATTAATATTGAAAATATGCTTTTTGCGATTGATTTGAATAATAAAAGTTTAAAGTGTAAATTTGGTCAAGAATCTCTGACATTTAAGAATTATGATTACGATTTGACAATGGTTTCAGGTCACGGTAAATTAATAATCTATGGCGACGTATATCTAAAAATTTAGAGCAGTTTGAAAGGCTTATAAATAGGTTGTGTTAATCAGATAAAATACAAACATTTGCTGACAAGTTAACATGAACAAATAAAATGTTTTTTACTACGGTTGACATATAATTTAAGACATGAATTTCTAAAATAGAGACAAATATAGAGCTTTTGAGCTACTTATCTATTAAAATTCAATTTAGATAATTAGTCCGAACAGCTTTGAGTAAATCTTGATGTACTATATCCGAAGTTGCGATGATTAATCCAGGTAACTTGTAATCCTCGCAGTTATTGAGGGGAGGTAAAGCAGAACCATCTAAAGTAGTAACAATACAACCAGATTCTTTTGCGAGAAAAGCTAAAGCTCCACCATCAATAAACTGACCAAATCTTTTGACAGCACCAGTTAATTCACCCTTCAAGATAGCATTGAGATTAGGCATTTGAACGGATTGAGAGTAATCATCCACAGCATTAATAACTTGATATTTATCTTTTAATACAGTAGTCAAGGAATTCATTGCCGTACCTAATAAAATAGTAGGTTTTGCATTATAGTTAACTTTTAGTGGAGTGCATTCTGATAAATTCATTTCAAAAGTACCTGTAAAAGTACCGTTCCCTCTCAAAGCGTAGAAATAAACATTTTCACTCGGAGAAATAGCAATTACAGCTTCATAATCGTCCGTATTGAGAATACTCAGGATAATTTGATAATTAGAATGTCCATCCATATAGAATTTTGTACCATCAATGGGGTCAAGAGTGACTAAATAATCATCTTTTTCACCAAAATCAACAGCACGAAAATACTTGGTATTAGAAGAACTTTTATATTCTTCCCCATAAAAACGAATTGAAGGGAAATTACCTAATAATGAAACTTCTATAAAATTTTGAATTGCTAAATCAGCATCAGTCAAAGCAGCAGAAAAAAAGCTATCTCCTCCATCTTTATCAGGGAGAGCAGAAATTTTTGGTTGTAGAAAACGAGCGTAACCCGCTGCTACCTTTAAATATGGAAGTAAAGTTTCTAAAATAATTCGCGGAGATAGCATAATTTGTAATTTGTAATTCCTAATTAAATATATTGATTCTTTCACTGTTAACTGTTAACTGTTTTCCCCATCTCTTCTGCCTAATTCATAAACTCCACAACTCATACAAGCAAGAATTCCCGTACTGATACCCCAACTTTCTCCCAAACTGACTTCTATACCCCAATTGCATAAAGTACCAATGATTAAAAAGGGGATGATACTAAAAACAGATGCATAGAAAGCGTTTTGTGATTCTCTTGCTTGACGGGTTTTTTCAAATTCCGATTTACTAGTATACATAAATTGCTCAGCAAAATTGAACCAGCGATTTAGTTGTTCGGTTATCCATTCACTCACCGGAGAAAAACCCAGATACAATCCTAAAGACCATAAAGTTGCTCCAGCTATGGCTGTTGTATCTAAATTGAACTTGAAAGGCAGAATATCAATTAACATAGTTTGCGAAAATCAGGTTTGATGATTAAATTAACCTTTAAGCTTAATATTATCTGAACTATCAATTAATTTGAAGATAATTATTTTACAGCATTTTGGGTGATTGGAACAATCTACCTTCGAGTAGTTGTGAAAATCTCTTTGATAGCCGGTTTCCTCAATATCGGGGAACATTACTGCTTGTATTTCATACTTGTTTTTATGAAGTCTAGATAACCTTTATGGATAGTCAGTATTTTTATCTACTTTATATATTTTTATATGTGAAAACACATAAATCCTAATTCTACTTATAAAAATAAAATTACTAATTCACAACTCTTTGAGTATTATCCCAAGATAAGATGATTTTTATCCATGATTTTTAATTAAAATATGATAACTTTTACTGAGGCTAATATTATTTCAAAAACAATCGAGAAAAGATAAAAAACATCCTTGACTAAATAATGACTAATATCTCTCTCCAAAAGACGCTACCAAGGTTAGCGCGGCACTTACTGATTGTAACTACGAATTACGAATTATCAATTACGAATTAACTTGACACTAGCCTATGCTCAAGTAAGATAATACGAATTAGCTGTCATATATCAAGATTATATAATTATAATTATCATTTAAAATTAACTCTTGGTAGATTGAAAATTCATCAAATAAAACCACAATTCAAGTAATTTTACAAATATAGGGAAATGACTCAACGACAAAAAATTTTATTTTTATTAGGATTTATTCTCGTAAATTTAATAACTATATTACCTGACTCAAATACAGTTAAAGCGATAGAGAATAACTCTAAATTATTAGCTGTAAACAACATTTGGTCTTCAGCTTCTTTTCCCGTTGAACGTTTTCAAGCTTACACATCACCTTTTGGATATCGTCGTTCCTCCAATCTTAGCAGATGGGAATTCCACAATGGTCTAGATATTGCTGCACCTCAAGGAAGTTACATTCGCAATTGGTGGGGAGGAACAGTCATTCAAGTTGGCGATCGCGGTGCTTGCGGTACTTATATAATTGTGCAATCTGGTAACTGGAAACACAGTTATTGTCATATGCAGGGAAAGGTAGAAAAATTAAACGGTCGTCTTTATATGATTGACCGTGCAGGTGGAATAAAAATTGCCCAAGGTCAACAAATACCATCTGGAATCAGAATCGGTAGAATCGGAATGACTGGAAGAACTACAGGCCCTCACCTCCATTGGGTACTCAGATATGGTGATAATTATGTAGACCCCGCAGAAGTTCTCAAAGCAATGTTTTCTCAGCAGTCACTCACTACTAATTCAACTAATTGGGGTTCTCAACAATCTCAAATCAAAATCGAAGAATCAAAACTTCTTAATCAGTAAGTTTGGGGAAATAGTTACAAATATTGAGTGAGAATAATTTGATTTTCTCAAAGTTTATGCTGTCAATTTGATTTGAAAGTCGAATAAATCATTATAACCGTAAATATTATCTAAAAACAACCGTCAGAAGTAAGAGATTCCCTTAATTGCAACGAATGAGTACGGGTACATCCGTAGAGCAAAATTGCATTAATTAATATGAGTAATCGTCAACTAAGAATAACTTTTCCAGCAGCCTTTTTTCTGATTGGATTGCTTGTTGTCTGCTTGATTGCTTTATTTCCCGGAATCGAAATTGTTAAAGCTCAAAAGGTTGATTCAAATGTAGTCGCAACAGTCAGTAATAATACTTGGGCTGAAGCTTCTTTCCCCGTAGAGAATTTTCAAGCTTATACATCACCTTTTGGTTATCGTCGTTCCCCTACCAATCCTCGAAGCGTTCAATTTCACAACGGTTTAGATATAGCCGCTCCTAAAGGTAGTTACATCCGTAACTGGTTTACAGGTACAGTAATTCAACTTGGCGATCGCGGTGCTTGCGGAACTTATATTATTATTGAATCTGGTGATTGGCAACACAGTTATTGTCATATGCAAGGAAATGTTGCTAAACTAGATGGTCATCTTTATATGATTGACCGTGGGGGTGGAATAAAAATTGCTCAAGGTCAACAAATACCATCTGGAATCAGAATCGGTAGAATCGGCATGACTGGAAGAACTACAGGACCTCATTTACATTGGGTGCTTAAATACAAGGGAGAATACGTAGACCCAGGTGTGGTATTACGTCAAATGTATGCAGTACAAAATAGCAGTATTCCTAAAAGTTAATTATTAAAAGGGAGTAGGGTTGGGGGTTAGGAACTGTAACTTAAACCCTACTCCCTAACCTTACCCAGCAACGCAAGAGTTGTCAGAGTACTAAGTAGATATCACCAATTGATTCTTGGGCAACTCCGTATATTCAGCAACAATTTTACGGAATTGTTCCCCCTCTATCGTTTCTTGTTCAATTAATAAATCCACAAGTCGGTCTAATAACGCTCGATTTTTCCTCATGATTTGACGTGCTTCTTGATAACACGAAACAGCAATTTCTCGCACCTTCTTGTCAATTGCGATCGCCATTTCTTCGGAATACTCGTTGCGATTTCCCCAATCTCTTCCCAAAAATACATCTTGATTCTGAGTTTCTAAAGCAACTAATCCCAAATCGGACATCCCGTACATCGTCACCATCTTCCGAGCTAGACTTGTTACCATCTTCAAATCATTACTAGCACCACCCGTAATTTCTTTTTCCCCAAAAACTTCGGCTTCTGATGCCCTCCCTCCCAAAGTCATGGTAATATTATCTTTCATCCAAGCTTTACTATAAAGACCGCTATCAATCATCTCTTCATTAGGTGTTTGCTGGGAAAAACCACCAACTCCACCAGAACGAGGAATAATTGTCACTTTATTTAAAGGATCAGCGTGTTCTAAAAGTGTCGCCAGTAAAGCGTGTCCGACTTCGTGATAAGCAATCAATCGCTTCTTCTTACTATCCAAGAGCGGATTCAGAGTTAACCCAATAGTTAACCTGTCAATGGCATCATCAATTTCAATCTGAGTAATCGCCTCTTTACGTCTTCTAGCAGTCAAAATTGCCGCTTCGTTGAGTAAATTCGCTAAATCTGCTCCGGTAAAACCGGGAGTCCGACGAGCCACAACTTCCAAAGAAACCCCAGGGTCAATTTTCTTATTACGAGCGTGAACTGTTAAAATAGCTAAACGACCTTTACGGTCTGGTGCATCAACAATCACCTGTCTATCAAAACGTCCCGGACGTAAAAGCGCTGCATCCAGTACATCCGGGCGGTTTGTCGCTGCAATAATAATGATGCCGTTGTTACCTTCAAAACCATCCATCTCCGTAAGTAGTTGGTTTAAAGTTTGTTCTCGTTCATCATTACCACCACCGATACCCGCACCCCGTTGTCTTCCTACAGCATCAATTTCATCGATAAATATCAAACAAGGAGCGTTTTCTTTGGCTTTCTTAAATAAATCGCGAACACGGGAAGCACCAACACCCACAAACATTTCTACAAACTCGGAACCAGAAATACTAAAGAAAGGTACTCCCGCTTCTCCAGCAATAGCTTTTGCAAGTAAAGTTTTACCTGTTCCCGGTGGTCCTACTAATAATACACCTTTGGGAATACGTGCGCCAATAGCAGTAAATTTTTCTGGCAGCTTGAGGAAAGTCACAACTTCACCAAGTTCCTCTTTTGCTTCCTCTATCCCCGCTACATCATCAAATTTTACCCCAGTTTTTGCTTCTACCTGAAAACGAGCTTTAGATTTACCAAAATTCATCGCTTGAGAAGAAGCATTAGTTGTCCGACGCAAAAGCAGCAGCATCAAAGCAACTAACGGTAAAATCCAGATCAAGTTCATTAACAGTCCAACAGCTACCCTACTGTTTTGAGAAGAAACCTCTGCAAAATCAACTTTATTATCTCTGAGTTTTTTAATTAATTCCGGGTTTTGATCTAAGAGCTTGACTTCTATCGGTTTCTCCGAACCTTTTTCCGCTAAATATACTTTAGCTACCTGCTCGGTTTCGTCAAGTTCCACTCGCTCAACTTCACCCTGCTCAATTTTCTCAATCAAATTGCCATAAGTAAAAGGCTCGCTTTTTTCTTTTTGCTGAGCCAATACAGGTGTTCCCGCAAAAACCCCTGATAACATCAAACTAACTGCTAGCAACCCACCAAAGGCTTTAGACTTGATGGCTGAGTCTTTTGTTAACGCTTTTTTCCCAAAATTAATCATAGATTGTTACCCTTTGTCTGTTGTCGCATAAGGTGGGGCTAATTTCAATAGTTATCGCTTTCAAGAATACAAATAATTTTATTCTCAATAATAAAAGTGTAGCTTCTATAAAAAAGACATTCCCCCCTAATTTCATCTGATCACTCGCTTTTCAGGACGCATACTTGATTTTTTTGCAATCAACACCCCTGATAGTAACCATTTTTACATATTTTTTTCATATAGGACAGGACTTACATAGCACGTTCTTGTTTTATACACAACTATTTGACACTTTTAATCATTAATCGCTACTATAATCATAGTCGTAATGACTTCAAGTTAATGAGAACAGAAGTTGAGTTTATGAGTATATATGTGTAAAACGTTTATAGCTCTGAGAAAAATCCGACTTCTCAAACTCAAATTTATTTAATCAAGAAGGGAATTAATTATGGTAAAGATAGTTGGAATCGCGGGTAGTTTGAGAGCAGAGTCTTATACTCATCAAGCTTTGCATTTAGCAGTGCAGCGAGCAGAAGCCTTGGGTGCAGAAGTCGAAATTCTGGATTTAAGAAAAATGAACTTACCATTTTGCGATGGAGGAGACGAATATCCCGAATATCCAGACGTAAAGCGATTGCAAGAAAGCGTCAAACAAGCCGACGGGTTGATTTTAGCAACACCAGAATACCACGGTGGTATAAGTGGGGTGCTGAAAAACGCATTAGACTTGATGAGTTTTGAAGAATTATCCGATAAAGTAGTGGGAGCCATCAGCATTTTAGGGGGACAATCCAATAGTAACTCCCTTAATCAACTGCGCGTAGTTATGCGGTGGGTACACGCTTGGGTGATTCCCGAACAAATTGCGATCGGTGAAGCTTGGAAAGCATTTGATAAAGAAGGTAAGCTTTTAGACAAAAAACTGTCCGAACGTTTGGATAAATTTGCTGAAAGTTTAGTTGAAAATACCCGTAAATTGCGACCAAATGGGAAGAGGTGATGGGGAGATGGGGAGATGGGGAGATGGGGAGATGTGAAAAATTAACTATCAACTAACTCTTAACTCCTAACTCTTAACTCCTAACTCTTAACTCCGGTAATTCTCTAAAATAAATAATATTACCGTTATTTCTTCCTTGATAATATGAATACTACTTTTGAATTAGACCTTAATAACATCAACTTGACTGACGAACAATTTTTCCAACTTTGTCAGAACAACCCAGATTTAAGATTTGAGCGCACAGCTTTGGGAGAATTAATTATTATGGCACCAACAGGGAGTATCACTGGTAACAGAAATTCTGATTTAAATTATCAGCTAACAGCTTGGAATCGTCAAAATAAACTGGGTAAAACCTTCGATTCTTCCAGTGGTTTTAAACTTCCGAATGGTGCAGAACGTTCTCCGGATGCATCTTGGGTAAAAATGGAAAGATGGGATGCTTTGACAGAAGATGAAAAAGAAAGATTTGCTCCTTTATGTCCCGATTTCGTAGTTGAATTAATGTCCCCCAGTGACAGCTTGGAAAAAACCAGAGCCAAAATGAGGGAATATATCGAAAATGGTGCTGCTTTGGGGTGGTTAATTAATCGTAAGCAAAAACAAGTGGAAATTTATCGTCCCGATCAAGAAGTTTCGATTTTAGAATCTCCTCAAACCATTTCTGGAGAAGATATTTTACCAGGGTTTATTTTGGATATGGCAGAAATTTGGTAAAGGGGAATAGGTAGTTGACAGTTTTTATCCATTACCATCTTTAGTTCCTGGCTCCATCACGTTGATTGAT
>JBHJOU010000733.1:0-4315 GCA_050329355.1 Rivularia sp. (in: cyanobacteria) | reverse complement strand
ACAAATTTAGATTTTGCAGATACAAATACATCAAGTACAATTAATAACTGGGTTAAAGAAAATACTCAAGGCAAAATAGAAAAAATTGTCGATCAAATAGATCCTAATCAAGTATTATTTTTACTAAACGCGATTTATTTTAAAGGTAGTTGGACAGAGGAGTTTCAAGCCGAAAAAACAGCAAATTTCCCCTTCTATCTCTTGTCGGGAAAACAAAAACAACATCCGATGATGTCCCAGTCAGGTGACTATAGATATTACGAAAACGCCCAATTTCAAGCAGTCAGTTTACCTTACGGTGAGCATGGTAGAGTTAGTTTTTATATATTTTTGCCAAAACAGAACTCTAATTTGAATTCTTTTTACAAAAATTTAAACACAGAAAACTGGGAAAAATGGATATCTCAGTTTAATAAACGAGAAGGTTTTGTGCGTTTACCTCGCTTCAAAATGGATTATACAGCGACATTAAATGATGCTCTTTCGGCTTTAGGGATGCAAGAAGCCTTTAGTAATAATGCAAATTTTTCCTTAATGGGAAATAACTTGAAAATTAGCGAAGTTAAGCATAAGCCTTTTGTAGAAGTTAATGAAGAAGGAACAGAAGCAGCTGGAACAACTTCCGTGGGGGTAGAATTGTTATCAGCCCAACCAACTACCGCTAAACCATTTGAAATGATTGTCAACCGTCCCTTTTTCTGCGCTATTCGAGATAATCAAACCCAGAGCATTTTATTTATGGGTTCAATTGTAGAACCGTTGACTTGAAAATTTACTTAAAAGAAAAGGGAAGAGGGAAAAGGCAAGAGGAAAGAGTTATTGTTCATAGTTAGATGTACAACTTTACCGTAATTAAGTAGTAATTAAGCAGTAGGAGGAGATGTTTTGGGTGCAGCTACATCAATCGCAGAAACGTTAATTTCGGAATTAGCATCCTCTGCTTGTTCGGCTTTTTTATGGTGAGAATCTGCATTTTTTTGCACAGCATCGTCATCGCGATGAGAATTAGAATGACGCACGGCATTTAAAGCCGTTTTAATCACAACAGCACTGGGAACCGCTACAACTACACCTAAAAGCCCACCAATTCTAGCTCCCGTCAGTACAGAAATTAATACCCAAGCGGGGTTTAGACCTGTAAAACTACCTAGAATGCGTGGAGCAATGATATTTTCCAGTATTTGCTGAACGATTACGGCAGCCAATAATGCCCGCATCCCAATCCAGAAATCTTGCAGTGCGACCAAAAATGTGGTCAGAGCAATACCTACAGAACCACCAAAGGGGATTAGTGCCATAATTCCAATAGTCAAGCCAAAAAGCAAACCAAAAGGTACTTTCAGCCATAAAAACGTCGGAATTAAAGCTGATGCCATACAAACAGATAAAATTATTTGGGTGATAAAGAAATTTTGAAAGCTAAGACGTACTGTGTCCGAAAATCCTTTACTAAATCGATCCGGAAGCCAGCCAATCAAGCTTTGCCAAAGTTCTCCTCCATGCTGTAACAAGTAAAACGTTAAAACCATAGTCAAGACAATATCAAGCAAGCTTGTTACCGTGACTACCGCTAAATTCAAAGCCTGTCCGGCTATAGCTTGTAATTGTCCTTTAACACGGTCATTAATCTGGACTACTAAAGCATCCAGATTGATTGGTAAACCTAAATTATCAGCTTTTTCGTTGAGCATCATTAGCTGATAACGTCCCGAATCAATCAATTCCGGTAAACGAGCTACCAATTGCTGAGCTTGAGTAAGCGCTAAAGGTACAAGTGTGACACCTAATGCCAATAAAATCGATAAACTCAGTAAAAATACTAAAATTGCAATAGGTTCTCGGTTTAGACCTTGACGCTCCATCCAGCTTACGGGATAGTTGAGCAGAAACGCTAATACCGAAGCTCCGGCTAAAATGACTATCAACGAGTGGAAGTAATCAAAAATTACTGAAAACGCCCAGCCATTAATCACTAACAGCGGAGCAAAAACGGCGATCGCGCCGATTCGCGCTATTGGTGTTAAGCTTTGCCACCAGTTAAGGAGCTTAAGTTTATGCATAAAAAAAAGCCGATTGCCGTTGGACAACTAATTAAGTCTTCGATTGTAAGCTTATTATCCCCGACTACAGACAAATCATTCATCCCCCTAGTTTAGGATTTTACTCAAACTAATGAAGCATTTTAAATCTATTTCTAATTCCAGTATTTCTGATTCAAGCAAAATAAAAACAGAAGATATTTCTCTAATGGGAATGCTGATATACCTAATTCCGGTGATTGGTTTTTTCCCTTCCTTATGGACGCTTTATCGGGGTGAAGCAAGCCGAGAACAATTAAAAACTTGCCGTTTGTCAATTACATTAGCATTAACTTGGATAATCGGATACATACTTTTAGGAACTGGAGCTTCAAGTTCGGATTTTTTTGCTTTGCGTTTGTATATTCTTAATAGCTTTGTGACAAGTGGTTATTTTGTGGTCAGCGTATGGTTAATTATTCGCACAGTCCAAGGTAAGTCTCAAAGATTACCAGGCTTTAGTCAGTTCGCGGAAAAATTACTAGTACGTGAACGACTACCGAAAAAGACACAAGGCAGAAACCGCAAAATCCTATGATAAAAGCAATTTAGCTGATGCAATCAATGTTTTGATATTTATATTTTTTGAAATAAAAACATTTGTTGTCAAGCCTTCTTGCACTAGGATTATCAATGACTTTACAGTCAAATTTAGTATCAAATTGCCATACTTCTATTCAACATCTCCGGATTAACTAAAAAAATAGGAGAAATACTGCTATAAGTGTTGTGGTTGACACGAAAGTTGTGTCGTTAGCACTGATAATTAAGAGTTAGCTATTATGGGTTGATTCGTTATTACGAATGCAAAACAGAAGTTTGAATTTTTATCAATAAGTGTGAGGAAGTCAGTGACCATTCAAAGAACTTCGGCGCAAGACAGCCATTCTGCGTCCCCTCCCAACTCAAATGACAAAAAAGAAAATAAACCTAAATCGGGAAAGTGGTTGTGGTTCTGGGTTGGGATGAGTGGTATTGCGATGATATCGGCTACGGCAGGAGCGCTTTTAGCAGTTTCCTTGAGCGGTAGTCCTTTCATGCAAGCCAATCTTAGCCCCGATGAAGCCGCTGTATTCGAGAAAGATAGTATTGCTGGGGGTGGACTACGGTTTTCCGAATTAACTCGTCCTGTCAACGTTTTAATTATGGGAATGAGCGTACTTCCCGACGATGTGCCAAATCCTCCATCTGAAGTTAGAGATTTAGGATACTTACCTCAAGTAAATTCTTTTAATGGTCTTGCTGATGTGATGCTGCTGGTCAAATTCGATCCTCAGACCAAAAAGTTGACCATGCTTTCCATACCCAGAGATACTCGTACTGAAGTTGAGGGATATGGTATCAGAAAAATCAATTCTTCCAACGTTCTGGGTGGTCCAGCTTTAAGTGCTAAAAGCGCGAGTAACCTTTTAGGAGGAGTTGCAATCGACCGCTACGTAAGGATTAATGTTCTGGGAGTAGGTAAGCTAATTGATGCTTTGGGAGGAGTAACGGTAAACGTTCCCGAAGATTTAAAGTATCAAGATGATTCTCAGCATTTATACATCAATTTAAAAGCAGGTAAACAGCATTTAGATGGTGATAAAGCGCTCCAGCTTTTACGCTTTCGTAATGATGGTAGGGGAGATATTGGCCGGATTCAACGTCAGCAAGTGCTGCTGCGAGCATTAATGGATGAAGCCCTCAACCCTGCAACGTTAACGCAATTACCTCAAATTCTTAACGTAGTTAAAGAAAACATTGATACTAACTTGAAAGTAGAAGAATTGTTAGCGCTGGTTGGTTTTGGAGTCAGAACCAATCGTTCTAATATGCAAATGTTAATGGTACCCGGTCGATTTAGCAGTCCTAGCGAGTATACTGCTAGCTACTGGATACCAGACTCCAACCGTATAAATACTATGATGGCTCAGCACTTTGGTATACAAACTGATAATCAATTTCAATCTGCTGAACCAGCATCTTTACGAATTGCGATTCAAAATCGTACTGGCAGCGATAATATTCGTTTCCAACGCTTGACTAGAAAGTTACAAAAAGCTGGTTATACTAACACTTACATCACAAAAAGCTGGACTCAACCTTTAAAATCAACCCACATTGTTGCTCAACAGGGAGACGAAACCAGCGCTGAATCAATTCGTAGTCTCCTAGGATTTGGGGAAGTGCGAGTCGAAAGTACTGGTAGTCTTGATTCCGATATTACGATTCAGTTGGGTGAAGATTGGTTGAAAGAA
>JBHJOU010000171.1:0-2306 GCA_050329355.1 Rivularia sp. (in: cyanobacteria) | reverse complement strand
ATATAACATATACTTGAATATAGGGTTATTACTAATATTACGTAGTTGTCTACAGCTAATTAATTTAAAGAAGTTGAATTGTGCAACATAAATTGATGTTCTAGGATTACAAAGGTACTTATATACAACAAAATGGACAATTCCACCGCACAAATTTGGCAAAAACCACCACAACCTATCAATCAAATTCTCGAAGCCGCACTCCCACCACAGATTCGGATTTCTCCTGATAGAAATTGGATGATGGAGTTAGAACAATCACACTTAGTTCCTATGGCTTTACTTGCGGAACCGGAAGTTGCCATAGCAGGTTTTCGCGTGAATCCGCAAACTAATGGTCCGGCTCGTCACAATACTTACTATAGTATGAAGATTAAATCAGTAGATTCTCCCAATAATATGAGAATCATCGAATTACCAGACAATCCTCGCATCAGTTTTATCAAATGGTCTAGAGATAGTCAAAAATTAGCTTTTACTTTGACTCAAGCAACAGGTTTAGAACTTTGGGTTTTGTACGTAGCAGATGGAACTACCAAACGTTTAACCGAACCTGTACTCAATGCTGCTTATGGAACTCCCTACCGTTGGTTTGACGATGAAACATTAATTTGTAAATTTGTTTCCCATAATCGCGGTGAATTACCAATAGAATCCAACATTCCTCCTGGTCCTTTAATTCAGGAAAATTTAGGTAATAAAAAACCAACTCGCACCTATACAAATTTACTCAAAAATGCTCATGATGAAGCATTATTTGCATATTATCTAACTTCAACTTTAGAAAAAATTACCCTTGAAGGAAACCGCAATCAATTAATTTCACCTTGTCTAATTCACGAAATTGTTCCTTCTCCCGACAGTAAATTTATTTTAATTTCTACCATACACAAACCGTTTTCTTATCAAGTCCCCGCAGCACGTTTTCCTCGAAATATATATGTAATTAATCGTAACGGAAACCAGATTTATCAAGTAGCAGATTTACCTCTTGATGAAGAACGTTCCATCAAATTTGATGCTGTACGTAAAGGTAGAAGACGAATCTCTTGGCGCAGTGATGCAAAAGCTACATTAAATTGGGTAGAAGCACTAGATGATGGAGACCCCAGTTTAGAAGTTGGCGATCGCGATGCTTTATTCATTCTAGAAGCACCATTTACGGCAACACCAACCCAATTATGGAAGTCAGAATATCGCTTTAATTCAATAGTTTGGGGGTCTTCAGATGCAGCGCTGGTATATGAAAAATGGTATGATACACGTCGTTGCAGAACTTGGCGGATTTACCCAAATCATCCCCAAACACCACCAAAACTACTATTCGACCGCAGCTTTGAAGATAAATATAACGCTCCCGGAACACCGATAGTCAAGTTAGGAGACTATGATTACCAAGTTCTCCGTTTTGCACCCGATGGTCAAACTATATACCTCAGTGGACGCGGTGCATCACCCGATGGTGTATATCCCTTTTTAGATAGTTTTAATTTAGAAACCCAAGAAACCCAACGGTTGTGGCAATGTCAAGACCCTTATTATGAAGAAATATTTGCTGTACTTGACGACGAAGCCCAAAACCTGATTACCATACGTCAGTCCCAAAGTGAACCACCAAACCTAATGCGGTTTTCTCGGAACAATAATGATAAAAAGATACTCACTAATTACCAAGATCCCGCACCGCAATTAGCCGGAATTCATAAAGAATTAGTCCAATATCAACGAGCCGATGGAGTACAGCTATCAGCAAAATTATACTTACCTCCCGGTTATGATCTGGAACGCGATGGTTCCTTACCGACAATATTTTGGGTGTACCCCGAAGAATTCAAAGACAAAGAATTTGCTGGACAAATCACCACAGCCGAAAACACCTTCAGTCGTCCCGGTATGACTTCTGTATTATTTCTATTAACTCAAGGCTATGCAGTACTTTCCGGTGCAACCTTACCCATCATCGGTGAAGCAGACAACGAACCCAACGATACCTATGTAGAACAATTAATTGCTGGAGCGCAAGCCGCAGTTGATTATCTAGTTCAACGTGGAGTCGCAAACCCTAAGCATATCGGTATTGGCGGACACTCTTATGGTGCATTTACCACCGCAAATTTACTAGCCCAGACAGAATTATTTTGTATGGGAATTGCCAGAAGTGGAGCTTACAACCGTACTTTAACACCATTTGGTTTTCAAGGAGAACAGCGTAACTTTTGGGAAGCACAACAAACTTACATTAATATGTCACCCTTCACCCATGCATCGCAAATTAAAGCACCATTATTATTAATTCATGGTGCAAA
>JBHJOU010000843.1:0-7977 GCA_050329355.1 Rivularia sp. (in: cyanobacteria) | reverse complement strand
CGAAAGTCAAACTATCAGATAAACCTAGAGTATCAATACCGTCTTCAAAATCGTAGATAGTATCTCTTCCTTTAAGGGAACTAATAACAAAAATATCACTACCACCTTCACCATAAAGTCTATCATTCCCAGCACCACTATTAATTAAATCATCACCTTCACCACCATAGAGGTTATCGTTTCCGCTACCACCAATTAAGGTATCATTTCCACCTCTTCCGTAAAGGTAAACAATTCCACTAAAATTAGCAGCATCAATTTTATTGGCACTTTCACCACCAGTTAAAGCAGCACGCTCAATATTTACAAGAGTATCGGTACCAACTCCGATTAATTGATTATCTATGAGGATAAAATCAACATCAGCATTTTCTCTAAGGGTGTCAATACCATCTCCTCCATCGATAAAATCATCACCTTCTCCACCATAGAGATTATCGTTTCCGCTACCACCAATTAAGGTATCGTTTCCTCTGTTTCCATAAAGGAAATCATTTCCTGCTCCTCCATCAATAATGTCATCTTCTTGAGTACCTCTAAGTCTATCTATTTCTGTAGTACCCTCTATTGTTAAACCGTCAAGGTTATTAAGGTTAATTGTAACGGATTGATTTTCGCTGATTGAGATTCCATCGCTGACTGTTAGTTGTAATTCAAAGCTGGGGTTACTTTCAAAATCTAAATCATCAGCATCGTTAACGATGATTCTTCCAGTTGTGGAGTTGATAGTAAATGCTGCTTTTCCATCACCATCTAAATCTAGATTTCCATTGGTGATTGTCCAATTTGATAGAATATCTTTGTTTGCATCTGTTGCAATCACTCTACCGACAAAAGTACCGGCTCTACTATTTTCGTTTAGAGAAAAACTTTGATTTGCATTGATAATGGGTATGTTGTTGACATTTTCCACTGTTAAACTAAAAATACTTGCAGTAGATTCACCTGCATTGTCTCTTGCTGTTACTTTAATGTTAATTACACCAACATGATTGTTTTTGGGAGTACCGCTAAATGTAGCAGTTTCAGGATTGAAAATTAACCAAGTTGGTAGCGGTGAATTATCTGATAAAGTTGCATTTAAGGTAAGTTTATCTGCATCTAAATCTTTGAAAGTGTTATTTGGGATGCTGAAATTGAATATTGTATCTTCGGCGATTGTTTGATTAGCAATAGGATTTTCAACTATTGGTATATCGTTAATTGATTGAATGCGAATTTCTCTGACTACTGGTTTACTAGTACCATTAAAATTAGCTTCATTGAGAACAAATTCAATTTGACGGTAATGAGTTAAAGGTCTATCTGAATTATTAGCATAAGTAATATTACGCATTAATGTTTCTACTGCTTTTGGAGTAGCTTTAGAAGTAAAGTTAATTTCTAAAGGAATATTATCAAAACCACCTTTAAAAGTACCAATCAAGTTACTTTCAAATAAAATACTGTCACCAGAAACATTGATTTGACCAGTACCATTACCTTGATTATTAATGCTTAAAATGTCTTGATTAGAAATACCTGAAATCAAGCGGACGGTTAATCTTCCATTTGCAAAATTAGGAGAATCAAGGTCTGTTAATATTATTTGTGAATCAATAACTACACCAGAATTATTTTCTTGGTAAGTGACAATGTTATTAGGAGAAGGACTTAAATATTTGGAATGAGTGGTGAGTGAAATATCACCTAATTTTACTTCTGCTCCAGCATAAGGATTATTATCTCCGAAGAAAATAAAATTAGTTTTGCTATAGGGATTAGGAAAAAATTTGTCAGGTTCGGTAGTGGGTTTATAAGCTGAATAATTTCGCAATCTGCCGCTAAGAATTGATTTATTATCAGCGTAAAGTGTGTAATTGTATCCAAAAATTGCTAAATCATAATTAACAGATTTAGTAGTATCAAAATCCACTCCTTCTACTTGAGTAAATAAAGTCAGATAAGGATTGGTGATATCAGCAGCTTGAGAAGTTCCCGGATTAAATACACCATCTTGCTGTACCCAAATGCGGTTTTCCCAGAAACCCAGTTCAATACCTTCGCTACTGCTACCGAGTAAAGTAACGCTAAAACCGGCTCTGTCTGCTTTTCCATCTCCGTTTTTATCGGTGTTACCATAACTGGTATGGTCTTCTGAAAGCAGTTGAAGGTTGAAGCTGAGAATGTAACCTTCATTTTTATTAAGGGGAGGAATTGTTCTAGTATTGAAACCAGCATAAGCTTGATTCCCGGAGGTAAGTTTAATTCCACCATCAACTAAGGTTTTGTTAACATTTAGACCAAACTGTTGATATTCAAACCAAGAACCATTAGGTGTAGAATTAGGGTTTATTGGGTCTAAATTAGTGCTGCTATCGTAGAGTAATTGATTTTTACCGATAAATGGAGCATCATTAACAGGTTGGACATTAACAATTTTACTGACAACTTCGCTAGTACCACCGTCACCATCACTAATTATCAATTCTACGGTACGAGGATTTGTAGAAGGATTACGAGAGAAATTAGTATAGCTCACTCTACGTAGTAATTGTTCAACAATTGGACGTGTAGCATTAGCATTGAAATCAATTACCATATCCTCAACACCATAACTGGGAGTCAGGATACCGATTTCAATATTTTGATATTTAACAATTCTGCCATCTAATACAATATTACTGTTTCCGTGAATACTTAAACGGTCATCAGGATGACCACCATTTGTAATTCTAACGGTTAATTTACCTTTGTTGAAGTTATCAGAATCTCGGTCTAAAATTATTGCATTTGGCTCGATAAATTGAGGTTGACTATAGTTATTAAAGCTATTAATTTCTTTAAAATTTGCGATATAAGATGATAATTTAATTTCGGGAGATTGGTTTTCTAAAACCCATACCTGGGAACCATCCAAACCATCATCTTTGACAAAATAGAGTTTATTGTCAATCGCAGTTAAATTAAAATCTTCAGAAAAGCCACTATTGCGATTAATATCATTTACAAAAATCGCATTACCGTTACTTTCTATTTTCCATAATTTTCTACTAACAGTATCAGTAGCAGTAAAGTAAAAAGTGTCATTAATATTAGTGAAATTGGAAAAATTTGAGAATTCACTACTAATATTTACAACAGGTTTAACTTGTCCGTTACTATTATCTATCCACCACAGTTTTTTACCAATATTATCAGTAGCAGTAAAATAAAGTGTGTCGTTAACAACTATTAAATTTTCCGGATTGGAAGAAAGATTACCAGGATTAATATCTTTTACGAGTGTTACATAACCTCTATTATCTATTTTCCATAATTCTCTACCCCTACGATTGCTTCCTTCATCAGCAGTAAAATAAAGCGCGTCTTTGACAACTGTTAAATTTGAGGAATTAGAAGATTCGGCACCATAGAAAATATCTTTAACCGTAATTGTC
Source organism: Rivularia sp. (in: cyanobacteria) (assembly GCA_050329355.1). Lineage (GTDB taxonomy): Bacteria > Cyanobacteriota > Cyanobacteriia > Cyanobacteriales > Nostocaceae > Rivularia. The sequence goes on along the minus strand of JBHJOU010000843.1, from coordinate 4,558 downwards.
TGGGGATTTCCATCACTATTAATTCTCCAAAGTTCTGTACCATAACTATTAGTAGCAGTAAAATAAAGAGTACCGTTGACAACAGTTAAATTTTCCGGATTTGATGAACTTTCGCTAGGATTTATATCGCTGATTCGTTGAGAATAACCTTGTTGATTTATCTTCCACAATTCTTTACCGTATCTCCCATCATCAGCAGTGAAGAAAAGCGTATTATCAATAAAGGTGAGATTTTCCGGATTAAATGCAGGATAAGTAGAACTACTATCTCTAACCATTTCTGCATCACCTATTTGATTTATTCTCCACAGTTTTCCGGCATTTTCTTCTCCAGCAACAAAATAAAGTGTATCGTTAATGTTAGTGAGATTTTGCAGAGTGAAAGTTGGATAATTGCTGCTGCTAAAATTAATAAATCTAACAGAGTTCAAATTACCTTGATTATCTATCTTCAGCAGTTGTATTTTATTTCTATCATCAGTAGCGGTGAAGTAAAGTATATCGTTGACAACAGTTAAATTTTCCGGATTTGAAGAACGGTTTCCTAGAATAATATCTTTAACAAGTAGGGGAACACCATTATTATTTATTCTCCATAATTCTCTACCTTTATCTTCAGTTTGAACAGTAAAATAAAGAATATCATTGAAAACAGTTAAATTTTCTAGATTTGAAGAACGATTACCCAAGTTAATATCTTGAACTAATTCTGGAACACCATTATTAATTCTCCATAATTCCCTACCTTTATCTTTCGTTTCCGCAGTAAAGTAAAGAGTACCATTGACATTAATAAAATCCCCTGGAGCTTGACGAGTATTACGATTTATTTGACTTACACGAACCGCAGTTTCTGTATGATCAAATTCATTCCTCAGCTTCCACAACTCATTACCATTATTTCCATCATTAGCAGTAAAATAAACCGTGTCGTTGATAATTTGTAAATTCGATGGATTCGAGATTGGGTTAATACTACGGACAGTTTCTACATAACCATTATTATTTATCTTCGCAAGTTTTGAATCGTTATATCTATCGGTTAGATTAAAATAAAGAGTGTTATTAGCAACGGTTAAATTAGATATAGATGAACTCGGAGCGATTCCATTTATACGATTAGCGTAAGCGTTATCAATTTTCCATAATAAGGAATTGTCGGAAATAAAATAAAGAATGTCATTGACAACCGTAAAATTAGATAAATTGGAATAGCTACTAAAAGTACCTAGAACTTGTTTACTATTACCATTATGATCAATTTGCCAAATTTTTAAACCATTATATCTATCAATGCCGCTAAAATAAAGAATGTCATTTACAACTACCAAATTTGATATATTTGATAAGTTTGCTAAACTACCATAATTATTGAGTTGTTGAGCATTACCGTTACTATCTATCTTCCATAAGTATGAACGATTATAATCAGTCGTACTAAAATATAACGTGTTATTAATAGCAGTCATATTTGATAAATTATAGAAATTGCTATTAATACCAGTAATCGGTTGAGTATTACCTTGATTATCTATCTTTAAAAGGATGACATTGTTGTATCTATCTTGAGCAGTAAAAAAAAGTGTATTGTTAACAACGTTAAAATTAGAAAAATTGAAAAGATTGCTAGCAATATTATTAACTTGTTCGGTGATTCCAGTTGTTGTTGTTCTCCAAAGTTGGATTTTGTCGGATTTATCTGTCAGAGTAAAGTAAAGCGCTTCATTAAAAATAGTTAAATTTGTAGGATGAGAAGACTGAGAATAAAGACTAATTTCTTGGACAACTTGTGGTTTTCCAAAACTATCAAGCTTCCATAATTCTTTCCCATATTTTTCATCATCGGCAATGAAATACAGCGTATTATTAAAGACGGTTAAATTATCAGGATTAGCAGAATTTGCACCCAAATTAATATCCTCAATAAGTTCGGGTGTACCTGTATTACTTATCTTCCATAATTCTCTACCTTGTTTGCCATTGTCAGCAGTAAAATAGAGTGTACCATTCACAACTGTGAGATTCTCAGGATTAGCAGATGCAAAACCAAAATTAATATCGCTCACACGTATAGGAGGATTTCCATTTGCTTGTAATTTCCACAATTCTCTACCACTTCTACCATCATCAGCAGTGAAGTAAATAACTCCATTAACATCGGTTATATCTGAAGGATTGGAACCAACTAAAGAAGAATTTAAATATGTTAATTGTTTTGGTGTATTCATGTTTTTATTTAAATGAATTATTGATTTTATTTTGAGAAGTCGAGTTTTTAGAATAAGTATTTGTAAAACCAGATAATCTTGTTCAAAAACCCGACTTCTTTTTCAGATTTATGGAAAAAATTCTATTTATTATCTAATCACTATTGTGCAAATTTACGGTATAAATTACATCGATAAATTCTCGGAAAGTTTTTCAAAAGAAGCTTGAAGAGGGAAGTCTTTTGTATAAAGCTATCGGTTATTACTTACTATAAATTGTTAATTAAGTATTTTTATGTACAAAAATATAAAATTAAGACGTTGCATTGCAACGTCTCTACATCAAAATTCATATTTGGATTTAACAACACACCATATCTAACATTAAGAATTACCTTGGGTATCAGCAGCGTGAACGAAATGATTTGGTGTTTCAATGGCAGGAAGCTGAATTACTTGTTCGATAGTAGGTCTAGTTGGTATCTTAAATTCATCGAGCTTTACAGGCTTTCCTGTTTGCGCTGACTCAGTAATCGCACGAATGATACGAATATCTGCTAAACCTTCAATTCCTGATGGTTCTGGTTCTTGATTATTTAACAGACAATTGGAAAAATATTGGATTTCTGCACCAAATTGATCCCCAGCAGAATATGATTTTTCTTGAGTATCACCGTCTACTGTAATTTGTTGTTTAAGTTCTCCTGCATAGGTGTAAGCATTATCCATCCGCAAATCACCTTTTGTTCCTACTACTCGGAAGCTTCCTGTAGAAGAAGCACCAAAGCTACTTGTAAAGCTTGCTAATCTTTCCTTGGGAAAACGCATGACAACGCTTGTCATTTCATCAACTTTCTCAAAACGTTTTTCACCGTTATTAGCACTAAAAGCAAATACTTCTATCGGTTCATCTTGAAATAAATAACGCGCTGCATTAATGCAGTAAATACCCATATCATAAACGGAACCACCACCTTCAGCAAGAGGTGCTGCTAACCGTATATTTCCTTCAGCAACCTGTTGAGAAAATACAGAATCAAAGATACGGGGTTCACCAATTTTCCCCGATTGAACTATTTTTACAGCCTCCATATTTGCTTGATCAAAATGGAGACGATAAGCAATCATTAATTTGACATTATTTTCTTTGGCAACGCGAATCATCTCCTCACATTCATCCTCTTTTACTCCCATCGGTTTCTCACAGAGTATATTTACCCCTGCTTTCGCTGCCCGCATGGTATACTCAAGATGCAAATGATTTGGTGTACCGATATATACTGCGTCTATATTTTCTTTTTTAAGACATTCTTCGTATTGTTCGTAGGAATAAGTCGGGACTTGATACTTTTTACCCAGTTCCTCACGTTTAGTTTCATCACCAGAAACTAGTGCAGCTAATTGAGAGTTTTCAGTGTTGGAAAATGCTGGTAAAACATCTTCTTGAATTATCCAACCTAAACCAACCGCTGCATAACGTAATTTATTTTTACCATTTTGTACTGTCATAGTGTTTACCTATTTTGAGACATTTTTCTAGAAGCTATTTGAGGAAGATTTGAGTAATAAGTTAATTTCAATTCGACGATTGATCAATCACCTTTATTTTTCCTGTTCGGTGATTCGTCGAGTTTTTACAGATATTTAAGGCAAAAAACCCGACTTCTGATTGTGGGATTATATTTGTCGAACTCACGTTAAGCTATACTAACTTTTCATGAAACTTTTTTAGTTCTGCGTTTCAATCTAAACATTTGTGCGCGTTACCTTCATCTTCCTAGCGATTGAAAAGATACGAGCATACTTTCTGTCTGGGGAGGAAGCGCAAAGGTTTAGTTGATGATATGGGTGGAGAGTTTAAAAAATGGTGAAAATAAAGAAGCTGTAAAAGCTTAATTTTTTGTGGGGTAAGAAGTTGGATTTTTACCATCTTCTATCCGTAAAACCAGAAAATCCTCATAAAAACCCGACTTCTGTAATTTTTGTTGTAGTAACACTGAAGCGCCCTCTGCGCTACTACAAGCCAAGTTATGATTTTTCTTGCTGACTTACTTATTTTCGAGATAAATTTTTGTATTGCGTTTCTAACTCAAATCTATAGAGAGAGGGGAAGACAATTATCAATGAACAATTATTAATCAAATAATTGATAACTGATAATTGACCCACCATAACACTCAACTCGACTTGCTAAGCTCATCTTCCTGCGGAAATCAAGAAAATTTTAGACAATTTTACTGTCTTTAATATTTAAAACGTCTCTTACGCTGCTTGGATCTGGCAATTGCTTTACGCTTGTGTTTTTGTAGAGGTGTTTCAAAGTGACGATGCTTCTTGATGTCCGGCATAAT
>JBHJOU010000643.1:0-34800 GCA_050329355.1 Rivularia sp. (in: cyanobacteria) | reverse complement strand
ACCTAAAGATTGGGAAAACACAGTTTTATCAAAACTGCAATCGCTAAAATTTACTTGTGGTAATTCCACCCCCTGTAAATAAGCTTGGGAAATCGGAAGACGAGAAAAATCGTACCCAGTTAAATTTACTTGCAACTGAATTAAAAGATTAATTAAATTTCCCCCCGCATATCCCACGGGTACTTGTAATTCTGATTCTCTTAACTTCTCAACAATCAGACGAAATTTATGTTCTATAACTTTTTTCGTCTGGTTTTTGCATAAATATTCTACTATTGGTTTTAATAGTATCTGAGTTTGATTTTCGCGGATATAATCTGGTGCAGAAGCTTGAATAATTGCATGAGTTCTCAATAAATTTAATTCGCAACTTTCCAACTCATTTATTACTTTGTGAATAAAAACTTCACTCACATATTCCATCACCACATTTTGTAACGTTACACCATCATGAGTAGATTGAATTAAACAACGTCGTGATAGAGAATTCAAAGTTTCTCGAATATCCTTCGGTGATAAACCCAAAACATCCTCAATTAAATCACTTTCCGATACAGGTTGACGATGAATTGCTAACCAATACATCAAAGATTGTTCCGGTTTAGATAATCTTTGAAACTGTTGTGTCAATAAATCATCAATATCATCAAAAACTGTTATTCCAGAATTTAAAAAAGCCCTAATATCTCCATTAAACAGCTTATTAATCGTCGCTGGGACAATTTGTAAAGCCAAAGGATTCCCGTGATAATGCTTCACCAAATCTTTAATATCTTCCGCAGAACCACTGATACCCCTCGCAGTCAAAATCTCCGTTCCTGACTCCAAACCTGCCAACTCCCAAACCCTCACAGGTAGGCTTTCCCCCGCTAATCGTCGCACTTCTGGAAACTGTTCCCGACTAGTTAACACCAAGCAACTTTGATGTTGAGATTCCCCCACATTGCGAAACAACTCACCATAACCTGCATATCCCTGAAGATAGCAACCTGTGGAAGCACCACCTTGCAAAATTGACTCCCCATTATCGAGGATTAGCAAACAACGGGAGGTATTTAAATAGTGGATAAGTCGCGTGATTTTTTCCCCTAAACTTTCCGGTAAATCAACTTCTTGCTGCTGGGAAAGAAACTTAACTACATCCGCAATAATTTTTTCTACCGTCGGAGCTTCCCGCAGACTTCGCCAAATTATGTAGTCAAATTCCCCATTTACCTCCTCCGCTAATTTTAACGCTAAAGCAGTTTTACCCACACCACCCATCGCCAAGATAGTCAGCAAGCGACATTTATCATTAATTAGCCATTGTTTTAACTGGTTTCGTTCTATACTTCTATCGTAGAAAATTGATATATTCGGCGCAGCATTCCAGTCATATTTAGAAATAGATGATGATTCATCTTTATTTTTCGCGCTTTTAACCTCATTCTCAGTCTCAACAACTTCCTCCCAATTTAATCCCAGAACTTGGCAAAAAGCTTTGAAATACGGGGGTTTAACGGGTTTACCCTGCAAAAAACGCTTCCAAGTCCCAATCGACACTGTTGCAGGAACGACATTTTTACCATTTTTCACTGGCGGTATAAAATTACTTGCTTCTTCCAGCCACTCTCCTCGGTCAATGGCTAGCTCTCTTGACTCCCGCGCCTCTCTGATTTGCCTTAGCCCCTTTGGTGATGATTTTAAGCTCCGCATTATCACTGATTAATGCCGTAGTTTCAAGTACATTTACGGAACACTACAAGAACAAGGGTAACTGATCCGGAATTGTGCTGGTTCTTTTCAGTAAATTTATGGATGATGAAAGGGTGAAAGGATACAGGAGTGGGAAATTATGTTTTGATGAAAAATATGAATTAAAAATGAAAATATACATATTGAATCAAATATTATTTGATTCTGACTTAAAAATACATAAATTGAATTAAGAAGTCCAAAAAAATGGTTTGGAATATATTATTACAAGCTGCGGTCGGTTTTTTTGTTGGAGCTGCTGTTGGTTACGGTGTTAGCGCAATCATTGAGGTTTTATCAAAAGCTTTTGCTAATTTGTGGAAAGAATTCGTTTCGGCTGCAAGTATACTTTTTGAATATTTAACAGATGCAACTAAATATTATTTAGCATTGATTGCTCAATTCTTGGAAAATAATTGGAAAGAAATTGAATCTTATCTAAATCAAGAGTTTGGTTATCGAACTCAATGGTTAATAACTGTTTTCAGGCATGGAGTAGATACTATTATCGCTTTCCAGGACTCAAAAAATTTGAAAAAAGAGTCACGAACGATCTCAATAAAACCAATGGAAAATCAAGAGAATGTTCAATTACCGACAATGCAGGATAAACCGATTATTGCAACACTAAGTAATGTAGGATGAACTACGAATTTTGTTAATCATTTTTTTGAGGTGGTAAATGGGTTTTTTTACATGGCTTGGTAGTCAAGTAGGCTATTTAGTAGATCAGATGGTTGATTGGTTAGGGGAAGTATGTAGTTGGTTTATCAAATCTCTTGTTAGTGTACTCAGTAAAATATGGGATACAGTAATAGCTACTGCTATATATACAGCCTTTGGGGCAGCAAGTCTGTTATATGTAATTTTCTATGCAGGCGCGCAGTTAGGGGAGACTATTATGGAAATTTGGGATCCTACTCGCCATAATAGCAAACCATCACAAGTATTCAAGTTACAGCAAGCTCCCCAAAACTCTCCTTTACCTACTCAACGCAGTGAAGCTAAAGTATTGATGCTAGAAAATTAAAATTTGCATCAAATAAATCATTCAAATTTAATTCTTATATTGGAGGTCTAAAATGCCGCGCGAAAGACAAAATTTTATTCGTACAGAAGCAGAAAAAATATACTTAGAAATAGGATTTCAATCAGATAATCATAAATCTAATCTCAGAAAAATAGAAATATTAGGAGTTCCGGGAGTTCGCTTAAAGAATGGAAAATCAGCTATTGACGAAAAAGATAATATTTTTATTGATGATTTAATTGTAAAAAGACTATTTAATCTGAGTTGTAAAATGGATTATTGCGATTATGAGTATTTAAAGATATGGCTATGGAATAGACATTTTAGACAAGATGAAGTCCCATACAAATTACCAAGCATTAATGAGGATGATTTAGAAATACGCTCTAATAAACCATATTCAAGGCTTGAGAAAATCTATGTACTAGATAATGGATTTAAAAATGATGAATACCGGAGATGGCGTAATACTGCTGAAACTTTATTTAGTCCACTATTCGATAGTTTTTCTGCTCCACCTGAAACACCATCTTTTGCTGAAGCAAGCCTTTTCAAACCTTTTATGAATGCAGTTGCAGCGTTTAATGAAGCAATAGATCCTTATGTAAATATGAAGCAAAAAATGTTCTTTAATACCTTGATTATTCAGATAGACTAATTCCAGATATTTTTCCATACTTGAAATAATTAGTCGTAGCTAAATAATACAATATTATCTCATATTAGCTAAAATATTACTTTAGTTATTTCAATAATAAGTGATACAGAAAAGCTCAGTTTAAAAGTTTTTATCTAAAATAAAGACTTTTAATGATGATTGGTATACTATTAATAATAGGAAGTTCTATATGCCACGTTTTGATAGGTTAGGATATGTTTTGAATGAATCTAGTCAAAATGAAAAAATGCTAACTGATAACAATGATATTAGCCAGGATAAAAGCGTTAACAGTTATCAGGAAAAATCTAGTTCAGAGATAGATTTTTTATTATACCTCAGAGAACCCAAATATTCAATAAATGATGTTATTCTTCCAGTAAATGTCAAACGTCAATTTGATTTAATCTTAGGGGAGATACAAAATAAAGACTTGATTGATAATACTTGGGGTATCGCCGAAAAGCATAAATTAGATAAATCCCAAACCATAAACTATTCCGGTTTGCCTGGTACAGGTAAAACAATTACCGCTGAAGTATTTGCTAGTGCAGTTAATAAAAAGTTATTAGCTGTTCCATATCATCTTATCGAATCTAAATATGTAGGTGAAACTCCCAAAAATATTGTCAGAACTTTTGAATTTGCGACTGAAAATGATGCAGTTTTGTTTTTCGATGAAGCGGATTCTTTCTTAGGAAAGCGACTAGAAAATGTAACGCAAGCAACTGATACAGCAGTCAATTTGACACGTAGTGTTATGCTTATGCAGCTATCTTCTTTTGAAGGAATTGTGATTTTTGCCACTAACTTAATTCAGAATTATGATCCTGCATTTATTAGCAGAATTCGATGGAAGCTCCAGTTTGAATTACCAGATGAAGCTGCTCGTGTTGAAATTTGGAAAGCTCAAATTCCGAATAAGCTGCCATTGGATAGCTCGGTAAATTTTGAAAAATTAGCATCTAAATTTGATAAAATTTCTGGTCGAGATATTAAAAATGCAGTTTTACAAGCTGTAGTTGCAGCCGCATCTGAAAATAAGCCTAATGATAAAAAATGTGTTACTCAATCTCATTTCGCTGAGGCTATAACTGAAATTATAGAGGCTAATCAAGCCGCGATTAAACCAGAATTTACACTTAACTCTGTTGAGAATATTACTAAACTTCCACCGCAGCAAAGTCCATCAAATTAAGTTTTGATAGGGAGTATTCCAATTCTTAGCCTGTCATTACGAGTGTAACGAAGCGGAGCGTGCCAATCGCATAGACTCATTTTTGATGAAATATCTTGATCTTGCTTCGTCATTCCTCCTCGCAATGACAGATTATTTTTTGATACAAAATAAAAACTGGGACGCATACAATTCGTACCTCTATTCAGCAACATCTGAATTTTATTTAAAATGTCTTCTAATCATAACAACACAGCCTTATCTATCGCTGCATTAACCGCAGCAGCAACCGGGATTTGGACAATTTTCAACAACTCCAACAAATCAAACGACAATCACAATCAAACACAAATCGAAGCTTCATTTAATCAAGCATTAGCATATACTCAACAAGGAAACTATCATCAAGCAACTCAGATATTCCTCGCAATTCTACAAACAAATCCTCACCACGCACCTACCTATAACTATTTAGCCTGGATTTACGCGATTCATAACTATCAACTTGATCAAGCACTAGCATTTGCAAAAAATGCAGTTCGACTAGCAAATGATCGTTTTGATATAGCCTGCTTTATTGACACCCTTGCAGAAGTTTATGCTCATCGACAAGAATTTGATGCAGCAATAAAGTTATCTATGGAATGCTTACAAATATTTCAAAGTCTGAATCAATATCCCAGTAGTCCAACAACCTATTTTCGTTTAGCTTGGTGCTATCAAATCAAACAGGATTTTAATAAGACTTATCATTATATCCAGCAAGTTCTGAAATTAAACGGTATAGGAGCCACAGAATACTTGACAATTGGAGATATTTGTTACGCGGTTGCCTTTAATATTGGAGATAAGGGAGCTTTTTATGAATCCTTATCTCATTTTGATAATGCCATTAAACATTATGAAATATCGCTAAATATTGCCCAAAAGCAGAATCTTAATCTTGAAATGTTTCGATTCAAGTTAAGTTCTTGTTTAAATGACAAAGCAAGAGTATTTTTTGCTCTAGAAGATTATCAAAATAGTCAAAACTTATATCGTCAGTCACATAATGTCTATACTTCAAACCCTTATCCGTTAGTTAATTTAGCTCTTTTAGCCGCACGAGCTAAAAATAAACAGCAAATGCTTTTATACTTGACAAAAGCAATGCCTTTAATTGTAGATATGCCTCCCTATGTACAGAAAGAAAAGCTAATATATATTCTCCTGACAGATATAGATTTTGATTTTTATAAAGAAGATATTTTAGGGTTTCTGTTTAATCATGGCAAGATTAATCAGTATGAATATACAAAATTTTTGAAAACAGCGATTAAGTCAAATCAGCCAATTATGAATTTTTCTCAACAGAACTTCTATGCTCCCGTGACAAATGCTGTTGGTGAGGTTGGAGGCAATTTTATTTATACACCGCAACCACAAGGTATCTAAAATATTATTAGGAAATTATAAATATTATGTCAGATAATTCTAAAAACTTTTCTCAAAACTTTCATGGTTCAGTAAATAATGCTGTTGGTAACGTAGAAGGTAATTTTAACCTTAATTCTCAACAACAAACTTTATTAGAAGCAGCAGCAGAAATCCAAAAACTACTCAATCAACTATCCCAAACCTACCCAACAACCACAACTACCGAAAAAATGGCGGTAGCAACAACAGCAATTCAACATATCGAAAATAACTCTAATCTCCGTCAAAGGGTACTCAGCGCTTTAAAAACAGGTGGTATTCAAGCATTAGGACAAATGCTCAATCATCCAGCATCAACTTTCGTAATTGCAGCGTTAGATGATTGGCAAAAAAGCCAAAATCAAGCAAGTTAAAGATGATTGTAGCAAGTCATTAAAACTAAGCGCGAGCGTTTTATAGAGTTAAAATCTGATACAATCATATTTAAACGACTTTGACATCGGTTTATTAAAATTGATTTCAAGGCATTGTAAATATTAATTTAATCCCAGGACAAAGCAATGCTTCAAAGCTATGAAGCCATGATCGAAAATGGTCAAATTCAATGGTTAAAAGATATACCAAAAGTATCAAAAGCTCGTGTAATTGTGACCATTCTTTCAGATGTTGAACCACAAGCATTACGCCGAGTTCCTGCTGTTTCAATTGCAGGTAAAGGTAAAACTTTGGGCGATTTAGTTAGTTCCGCTATTGAGGAAGATGATTGGGAATGTCTCAAGTAATCATTCTTGATACTCACATTTGGATATGGTTTATTAATCAAGAGTTCGAGCGATTTCCAACTCACTGGCAAGAAGCGATCGCAACTTCCCAAATCGTAGCAATTTCACCTGTATCTTGCTATGAAGTTGCGATCACACAACAACGAGGACGATTACAACTACCCTGCACAATCGAACGCTGGCTGCAAGAGGCTTTGGAGCCATCTGGTATTACATTATTTCCGATAACTGCACAAATCGCTTACAAAGGAGTCAACTTATCTCCAGTTCATAAAGATCCATTTGATCGTTTGATTATTGCTACAACAGTTGTTTATGAAGCTAAGTTAGCCAGTATAGATGGCTTGTTTTCTAAGTATTCGGAACTTGATACATATTTAATGAAATAGATAAGTGGGTAAGCAAAATTAATTGTGTCATTGCGCTTACGTTCCACTCGCAATGACAACTATACAATTAATTTTGCCCAAGTACCTATTATCATCTATATTAACCACTATAAATGTTACTCTCTTTTTACTAAGTTAAAGTCATAAATATCTATAAGATTTAGTAACCTCTATCAACAGTATGATTTAAACTGAATATGTAACCTCTTATCCGGTATGACAACAAGCAACTATGACTAACGTTAAACTTGTTGATTCACTTGTGGAAATTATTAAATCCCTCACACCAGAGGAAAAAAAACTACTAGACGTAAAAATAAGAACAGAAGTTGATCCAATTGTTGGATCATCTCAACAACTAAGTTCATCAGCCAAAAATGATGATTTGGATAATTTAAAAGGGTTAACTAATAAACTACAAAGATGGTCAGAGCGTCATCCCCATAATATTCCGCTATTATCAGATTACGCTGTCAGTCGAAGCGGTATTTACGAAGAAGATTAACGTATGGCTTATCTAATTGATACAAATATAATTCTTCGTTTAGCACAGCTAGAACATCCTATGCGTGATGATGCTCTAACAGCTTTGACTCTACTAACGGCGAAAGGTGAAGAATATTATTTGACATCAGGCGCACTTGTACCCGTCCAGTTGAAAGAAATGGCTTGGGAATGACTGTTAGTGATTCTGATGCAGCTTTGGCAGATATAGAAGATATATTTTCTGTATTACCTGATACGCCCGATATTTACGTACAGTGGCGTAGATTAGTTATTGTATATGGAGTGATGGGAGTTAATGTGCATGATGCAAGGTTAGTTGCAACAATGTTAGTTTATAATTTGACCCACATTCTTACATTTAATACAAAAGATTTTAATCGTTATACAGAAATAATAGCTGTCAACCCGACCAATATTTGCTAATGGGTTTGAAAAAAATCGCATATATTAGGACAAATGCTCAATCACCCCGCAGCCACATTTGCGATCGCGGCTTTGGATGATTGGCAAAAAAGCCAAAATCAAGCAAGTTAAAGATGATTGTAGCAAGTCATTAAAACTAAGCACGATCGCATCTTCAGAGCTTTAAAAACTGGTGGTATCCAAGCATTAGGACAAATACTGAATCACCCAGCAGCAAAATTGTTTCACCAAAAAATTAAATCGACCAATTTTGAATTTTCAAACCGGGTACTTTTTCAAAGTCCTGCAAGTTTCTTGTTAATAAAATACCATCGCAAGATAAAACAATCGACGAAATGCGTAAATCTTGAGTCCCGATCCGAACACGCTGCGCTTTCAATGATTCATAAATATCATCGGATTTTGCATCATACTGAAGAATAGTAAATTCGGATAATAACATCACCGTATCAACCAGAAAACGATAAGCTATCGACTTAGTTCTTCCATCTTTAGCTTCGGCAACTTGAGCTAAACGTCCTCTCAACTGTTCTTCGAGATTAATTGCTGTTGTTGTTAACTGCACTTTAGCAGTCAAAATATTTTCAATAACCTTGGGGTGATTACGTCCATAAAGACTAAGATGGTCTGTATCAAAAATATAAATTGTCATCACTCATCTGTTAAAGCATTAGATTCTTGACGAATTAAAGCTAGCTTATCCATAAAATCATCAAAAGTTGGGTCATCTGCTAGTATTCCCGCATACTTAATTTGTGGGACATTTATTTCGACTTCTGAATTTACTTCTATCGAGACAAATTTCCCTCTTATAAGTTGTGCTTCAAGGGCTGATTTTGCATTAGAAATAGCTTCGGCTTCCGTTGTCCCCTCAACAGTTAAATTCGGTATTCCTACAACCGATGCAATAAAATGATGCTCATCTTGACTCTGAACGAAAACTTGATAATGCATAAAATTATATTTTTATTTTAGATAAAATAATTCTTGTATATATTATAAGATTTACGCAATCTGAACGATAAAAAGACGGTTATACCTTCTTTATATCCGATCGCATCCTCAGTGCCTTAAAAACTGGTGGTACCGAAGCATTAGGACAAATACTTAATCACTCCGCAGCCACATTTGCGATCGCGGCTTTGGATGATTGGCAGAAAAGCCAAAATTGATTAACTTACTTGTTATCTACTATTGCTTCTAACCAAGCATCCAAATCAGACATTCCCTGAAAATCAAGCAAAGCTTCTCCCAAATTTTCCAACTGTTCTAAAGAAAGAGATTCAACACATAATCTAATCTCTTGAGGTAATTCTCCTACCCTTCGAGTTAACAGACGGAGGATGAGTGTCTTTGCTTCTAATGAACGTCCTTCTTCCTTGATTTCCCGATAAACTCGTGTCTCTTGAAGTGTAATTCCTAACATTTCTTCTACCTCCCTTTGGCTTTTACCTTCAAACTTGTACACCATTATTGTCGTGATTAGCTCCATTATGGCGCGATTTTCTAGCTGAGGGGCTTCCTGTTGACTTCTTGTAAGCAAATACCTGGCTTCTTCGGTTGCTTGTTCCTCATCAATCGTAGTCAAAACCATTAATGCTACCCACAGGGGTAAAGAGCGAATATCACCCAACTCATCTAAATATATGCGATTTACTTGGTCTCTATTCAATAGACTCCGAAAAGGACGAATTTCATCTTGCTCGATGCTACGGGATGGGTAGATAATGACTATTTGCAGGTCATTAAATCTCTCTCGGTTCCGATAAAAATATAAATGGGATTCCGCAAATACTCGTTCATAAAGCCTTTTGTCCTGTTGAAACTGCACTTCACAAAAATATACAACCCCTGGACTTTGATTTTCTGGTGGCAAAAACACCCCGTCGATTTCAAATTTTGGTTCTTTGACTGCTACTGAATCAAACCTGTATTCACCTGCATTTACTGGTGAATTTGTCAATAGCTCAAATAGTAAATTTGGTGATTGTTGAAATAGTTTATAAAAAATCGAATCTCGACGCATGAAAGTTGTGATAGAAAAATTGCACCTTTTTTATTTTAAGCTTGAAGTGACATCAGATTGCGATATGTTTTTAGCGTTAATTTTTTGAAGTTAAAAATTTGAGTCTTAATTCTTTTCTCCCATATCAAATCTAACTCGTCGATACAATTTTTCGATGGGTATTGTTATCCCGACACTTTCTAGGATTAAACTATCTCCTTCTCCATAGGTATGTAAAACCCATAAACCTTCATTATTCCGACGAAAACATTCCACAGCAATTTCATCGGATTCAATTAAAACGTATTCTTTTAAAGTGTCCGATTGACGATAGTGAGTAAATTTTTTACCTCGATCAAAAGCTGCGGTTGATGGGGAAAGTACTTCTACAATTAAACAAGGATGTCTAACCATATCAATTGCTTGTTTATCGCGATCGTCGCAAGTTACCACTACATCAGGATAA
The DNA here is from genome assembly GCA_050329355.1 of Rivularia sp. (in: cyanobacteria). Classification (GTDB taxonomy): domain Bacteria; phylum Cyanobacteriota; class Cyanobacteriia; order Cyanobacteriales; family Nostocaceae; genus Rivularia. Next base: position 24,213 of record JBHJOU010000643.1, on the reverse strand, counting down.
TGATATGGTCCTGATGGTGTTACTTGTACCTTCACGTCAGAGATATAATAATCACAGCCTTTTTCTGCTAAAAAAACATCTAGCTCAGTACCTAAGTTACAAGCAATGCGGTTATGGGGTATTGTTCCCCCTGTCATTGCGAATACTTCTCCGTCAATATATTCATAACGAAGTTCTTGAGTTTTCTCCCATTCCAGGTATTCTTGGGGACTCATGTATTGGAATTGAGGATTAGCAACCATTGGTTATTTCGAGGTGATGGTATGACTTAATTCCATTTTACATATTTATTAATATTGCGAGCAAATAAATAAGTAGTCTTTCCCAATTACCAATTACCTATCTATTAATCAAACAAGCTTGTTCTAACTGAATTAACAACTCTTTTTCTATTGGTTGAGTAGCAAGAATATCGTGTTTCAAATCTCCCCATTTTTTACCAGAGTTAGTTTTATATAAACTGAGAATTTCCGGTATTTTTGAAGATACTAAAACTTCCACTGGTTGTAATTGTTCTAATAGTCTGGATCGATGATAATGATAGGATTTTTGTAAGGATTCTTCCAGTTGCAATGCTATTTTATTAGGGTTGTTTTTTGCAGTATCAATTAATAAAATATAGTGTTCCTTGGGATGTTTAACGGGTACTAAACTTTTAAAACAAGTTCCTTCTAAAGGTAAAGTTTCTAAAATCTCTCGAACAAATTCGGAATGTAATTTTTCACCGACTAAATCGCTTACTTCTTTTTGTCTTCCGACAAACTCTAGGCAAGGTGTATTTAAATATAAATGGGTAAAACGTACTCTATCTCCGATACGATAGCGATATAATCCTCCTTTTTGAGAAATAATTATTTCATAGGTGTTACCCTGTTTTAATTCATGAAGTTGATAAATAAATCCGCTTTCATCTAAGAACTCGAAGAACACTTCATTGAGTAAGGGTACACATCCTTTTGCGGGAATCAAGGGAATAGTCATGGGTGCTTCTGTGGCGAGAAGTCCTTTTCCTTGTACCAAAACTTTTGGAAATAAACAACGCAAAAAATCCGCACCATCAGCAGCGTTTGCGCTATCCCAACAAGATATTAATTTTAGTTCGCTCCACAATAGATTCCAAGGTATTTTATCTCTGTGATTTTTTAGTAAAACTTGTTGAAATAAATGAGGTTGTAACAACATCAAACGTCTTTTTGCTGAAATTTTCGTTGCAAGTTCTAAAGCGAGTTGCTTACGGTTATTTTGAATATAATCGAGGATGACTTTCAGAAAAGTTGGACTCCAAATAGAGATTATTTCTAGATTTTCTGAAGTTAAAAGTGACTGAGCAAGTTGATGTTTAAATTTCTCTGCATCAGATATTTTATTTAATCCAGATGGAGAAACTAAAAATTGACTCATTACCCATTTTAACCAACCATCTAAATATTCGGAGTCGTCTTGTAGGGATTTGGAAATAGACGGTTTTAAAGCAGGTTTATTTTCTCCCAATTGCGGTGAAATACAAAAATATAGTTTCCCTGTAGTAAATTTAGGTCCATGCTTAATTAAATCATGCGTCCATATACAAAACATTTGATTGAAAGAACGTCGTAAAGAGTTCGTATAAGGAATAAATTTAGCCGCACCACGACTTCCAGAAGTTTTTTCATAAAAAACAACTTTTTCTGAGGTAAGTAAAGAAGTTTTATCTTGTTGTTGGGTATGAATCCAATTTTCAATATTATGATATTCCACAATCGGAATGCGATGCCAATCATCGATAGTTTTGACGCGCAAATATCTACCATAATCGCTTTTAATCAAGCTCTTTAATATTTGTTCTTTTACTTTTTGCTGTGCAATTTTGGGGTGTTCTAAAGCTTGATAAAAATCACGACTAGCGGATTCGATTAGTTTACCGAAAAGTTGAATAATTAAGCGCATAATTAATAATTTTTATTTGGATAAACTTGATTTTTCGTAGGGTTAAAAGTCGGGTTTTTATCAACATTGTTTGTTTCCACTGAAATTTATTCTAAAAACCCGACTTCTAGTGTAAAAGTTTGATTTGGGATTAGAAGTCGGGTTTTTATAAAGATTGTCTGTTACCAGTGAAATTTATCCTAAAAACCCGACTTCTTACACTACTAAATTTTCTATTACTATATTTGGATATAATCGACTATCAGCAGGTACAAAAATTTCATCTTTAATAGTTACACCGGGAGCAAGATAAGAACCTGCTCCAATGAAGGCGCTGTTACCAATTTTCACTTTTTTAACATATAGCATTAAATTGTCTTTTTTAGGTTTAATTGCATGAGATAAAATACCGCAACTTTGACCGAAAATCACGTTATCTCCAATTTCAATTAAGGAACGATCTGCTATTTGTAATTTGGGAGTCCAATAAACATTTTGACCAACTTTTGCTCCCCACAGTCGTAACCACAATGAAAATGCACCGGGAATTAAACGTAATACTGATTCTAAGAAGTCAAAGGTAATATATATAGCCTGTATTTGATGACTTCCCCACCAAGGTGAATATTCTTTACCTTGTAAATAACTAATTCCTTCTTCAATCGGATAAAAATGGTTGTGTATTTTATATATTAATAAAGGGAAACCGTATAAAGAAAATATGAAAGTAGCAACGCTAAAAATTCCAGGTGAATCACAAATCCACAGGAAAGAAAGAAATCCCATTAGCATTACAGCTGCGGGAAAAAATGCAAGTATAGTACTTATTAAAGTCATGAATTTAGATATGGTAGTTGCTTATCCAAGGTATTGATTAAATTGAGTAATAATACCAATTCCTTCAAAGATAAGTATAAATCCGGATATGGTTAATTTAGCCTACAATTTCTTTACATTTTCTATCTGTAATCACTCTAAAACCTTAATTTTTCGTGAGCAGAGAAGTCGGGTTTTTGTGAGTTTTGTTTGAAATTACAGATATATATCTTAAAAACCCGACTTCTGTAGTTGTTTTTGCTGTAATGGTAAAAATAATTTTTGACTAAAAGATAAGGAACTATCGATACCTAATGAATCTGGCATTTGCTCGGATTTATAATAAGTTCCGTGAATTTTATCCCACAGCTTTAAATTTGCACCGTAGTTTCCTCGAATAAAATCTTGAGAGTGATGCCAAGCATGGTCTTGGGGTAAAATTAACCAGGTGGATAAACAACGATATAACCAGGAATTTGGTATGGGAATAAAACTACTGTGTCGCCATAAATCCAAAGCTGAACTTAAACTGATGCCTAGAATATACCAGTTGGGTTCTTGGAGTAAATATATAAATAAAGAATGAATCCACAGATAAACGATGAAAAAGCTCGTCCACAAGGTATTACGGGAAGTTCCTAAAACATCCATCTGTGTTACGGTATGATGCACTTGATGGATAAACCACAGCTTCCGAGTATGAAATAAACGATGATTCCAATAGTAGAGATAGTCTACAAATACAAAACTCAGCAAGAAAGCTGGAATGGGATAAAAATTTAATGAAGCACGAGCATGGGGTAGCAACAACTGGTAAAGTCGAAAAACTACAGCTATTTGAAAAAACGGTATCACAATTCCCTGAAAAACTAAACCAATACCGTCTAATAACCAATCCTCACGACTCTTTTTACCGATAAAAAAGGGTTGTTTGCTATTTGTAACGGTTAGTGCTAGAAGAATTACGAATGTAAAGAAAACCAACATATTGATAAATCAGTTTCAATTTATACGATTTCAAGGCAATTTAATAGTTATACTTTTTGTCAGGTTCTACCTGGGAATTTTTTTGGAAGTGGCTGCGCCACTTCTTTTTTTGTGTATACTCAAATTACTAAACCCAAAATTTGACTTCTACTAATTTATCGGGAAGCTTTCTGGGATCTTTTCCCGTTGCAATACAATTGCGAATAGACTCGACAAAAATATGGATAGTGTCAGCATCCGTATTTGCAAATTGGGTACCGTACTTTTCAATCACTTCCCACTGAATTTTTAAAGCTTCGACATCTTGATGGATAATATACTGTGCAGTCCAATGTACAAAGGGTTTTGCTAATTTATTCCAAATCCCGTAGTTATAGGTAACATCGGTGTAAACCAAGGTAGAATTTTCCGCTTCTGGTACACATTGACTGGTAATAAAAAGTCTTCTATTAGGTGCTGTATCGTACTCAACGCTGGTAATATTCGGCATATGAAAACTATCGGTATGACGGATTCTATAACCTTTATGATTAAGAAATTTTGTAAACCATCCTAGATTAGTGGTTTCATTACGGTACTCTGCAAATACACAACCGTTACGTCTTTCTACGGTCATTTCTAATTGTTGTTGACTCGGTTTACGAAATATTCCAGGATGAACAGAAGCGGTATGAGGAATATCGATAAAATTTTCAGCACAGTTGGTAACGTTGTTGTGAAAGCGATTGATTACCCTAACAGTTTCCCATCCCGGTTGTTGGTAAAAAGGCATTTTAAAGGGTGTAAATTCCTCCGATAGTGAAGATAATCGCACGTAAACATAACCATCTTGTTCTAAAGTTTGATAAGATTGGCATTTTCGCGTTTTACTTTCACAGAAATTTTTTCCTTCCGAAGGTACACTGACAACTTTTCCGGTATTATCGTAAACCCATCCGTGATAGGGGCATTGAATTTTACCTTGACAAACTTTACCTTTGGATAAGCGACTATTACGGTGAATACACTTATCTTGTAAAGCAACAGGTTTACCATCTGCTCCACGAAATACTACCAGCCATTCATTTAAAATTGTGCGTGAAATAACTTTATTTGGTTTTAATTGGTTGCTTAATCCAACAATGTACCAAAAGTCTGCAAATTTCATTAGTTATTAGTTGTTAATTGTTAGTTGATAGTGGATGGTTGATAGTTAACCTTTAACCTTTAACCTGTTATTAATTGATAATTTTAATATCGTTAGTTAACTGGATTTGACAAGCTAATCTTGCTTGATTTTTTTCCGGTGCTAATACTTCTAAAAGCTCTTTTTCTTCTGCCGATGGAGGTGGAATATCACCTTCTATAACTACAAGACAAGTACCACAAATTCCTGTACGACAACCGAAAAGTATCGGTGAATTTTCTATTGTTAAGTGTTCGGCAAGTTGTTCATTTTGATTTAAATGAATTGGGGAATAATTTGTATTTAAAAACTGGATTTTACAATTTTTTTGAACCATGGTTTTAAGAGATTAATTACAAGATTATTTTTTTCGGTTTTATGATTATCGAACAAAAAAAACCGCAGAGACGCAGAGAACACAGAGGTAAGAGATTAAAGAGAGATGGGTAATTACAATATCATATTTGTTGATTTGTGGAGTGCTATTGTGTTACACAATTTTTAAATATTTTGGATTACGATAACATGGAAATAATTCAAAAGAATAAAAAATCTAAAATCTAAGATTTTTTGACCATATAGAAGGCTGAAGTTGATTGACATAATTCATATATTTAACCAGTGGTTCATCAATATTTAAAAGAGCATTAGGATTATAACGAATATTATCGTAAATCATCCCATCTTCACCGCGTAAAAAATAGTAAGCTAATTTTGTTAGTAATAATAAAAATCTACTTATCAACCAACCAATAATTCCTTCTCTTTTTCGAGTTATATAAATAGGCTGAATACGAGTTTTTCTATCTTCTAAAGGTGTATAAGCATAAATCATCTGTAAAGGTGGAATAAATCGCACTTTTTTCATAATAGTTAATAATCCGATACAGCCATCCGCATATCTCATCGTATATTCGTAATCGTTACCGAGTATTCTTCTAGCAACTTTTTCTCTAAATGTAGTTCGAGGAAATTCACCGCTCAGAGTAAAGTCAATAATATTTCCAGATTTATTTTCTTGTAATGATAAATCCATTTTGATATTTAATTTATGTACGGTTTGTAGATGTTGAGCATCAATTCCGTTCATCATACAAATATGGTGATGACAATTACGCTCGAAAGGTTTGTCAGATACTGTCACAAGAGGTTGATTTTTTAATTCGTCAAATTCTACAACTTTTTCGGGTGCTTTATCATCTGGATAAACCCAAATAAAACCATATTTTTCCTCAGTTGTATAAGCTTGTAATTTTGCTTTTTGAGGAATATGTGATTGACAGGGAATTTCTTGACATTTACCTGCACCATCAAAAGCCCAATGATGAAAAAAACAGCGAATTAAATTACCATCAACTTTGCCGATGGCTAAGTCGGTTCCTAAATGGGGACAATAAGCATCTAATGCTCTAACTTGATTATCTTTTCCGCGAAAAACGACGATTTTTTGTCCGCAAATAACAAAGGATTTGGCTTTACCTTGGGGTATTTTTTTGCTCGAACAAACTATATACCAACCTTTGATAATAATTTCCCAATTGTTGAATATTTTCATTTTGTAATGAGTTCATGTGAGATATATTTTTTAACGCAAAGTAACACAGAGTTTTTTAGGAAAGAGGAAAGGATATTACCCATTTTTTAAAAGCTGTTTTTTGTCTATTTAAATATTTAGCAATAGAATTATCAGCCATTAAGGACATTTCACGGTTACTTTTCCACAGGTAATTCAAAGGTTGTAGATAAACTTTGTATGATTCCATTGCTTCTGTATGAGTTTGAAAGCTGTTGTGTAACGCTTCGGTTTCCTCTGTAAAACAACGACGTATCATATCTTTAGCATCTGCATCACTCATACTAAAGAATTGCGATCGCAACACTCGATAAATTGCTGGATACAATGCAGCATCGTACCAAAATATACCGTTAACTGCTACCGAACAATGATAATGGTCTTTTTGACAACCTTGAATTCCTAAGTTTGCAACTATTTTCTCAAATTTTGTGGGAGGTTTAATGCAGTTAATTACATCATGAGAAATTATAGTAGAACTATTGAAATGAAAGCTTTCATCCATGAAGTGATAGTAAGAAATTTTCGCGGGGATGGGTGCATTTTCGGGATTGGGATGTTTTTGATAGTAATTACTAAGTTTGTGTTGAACTAATTTACCGTTGAGAGTACGTAAGCCCCGCACTGTAAAATATTGACAAGCAAGGAAGGTATTATCAGCAGATATTAATCCAAAGGCTTGTAACTGAAGTTTTTTCCATTGACGCTTAAGAAAGTTAGTATCAGCGAATACCATAGTTTCGTTATAAGGGCCGCGCATCGGATAGCTAAATATCCGTTCTCCAAATAATTTTGATTCTACTTGTTGAGAAATTATTTTAAAAGCGTTAATATGAGCGCGTTCCTGTGCTGATTCTAAATCAAGCATATCGCAAATCGGTCGGAAATCTTCTTGAGCGTAAAGTCCAGCAGCACTAGTTTGATTGAAAAAGATAGTGGCTATTTCAGCGGAAATGATTTGAGAGTAGTAAGCTACCCAATAAAGTTGATTGAGAATAGTTCTTTGAGTCGGGGTTGCTTCTAACCATAACGGTGTACCGAAGAGTAAGGAAAATTGCTGTGGATTCCAGTATTCGTTTTGGCAATCATCATAGTTAAAAGATATCGCGGCTTGATCAAGTAATTCAGTACAGTCTTGTTGTTTATTACGCTGATAATTAATTTGCAGCTTCCGACAAACTTGTTGATTTTCTAAAAGCGTATTTTCTTGAGTTTCAATCATCTTTGAATTTAATTGAATTGCCATAATTGTTATTAATTAAACGTGAGTTAGATGATTCGGAAATGATGATTATGATACTGTAAAACCTCGATTATTTGTGGGGGTAGAAGTAGAGTTTTTATAATGATTGTCTGTTACAAGCCAGATTTATCTTAAAAACCGGACTTCTTTGCTGCCGAATTCACGTTAATTGATGAAAACGCATTGACTTGCTTTCAAAGGTTGAAAACATCCCTTAATTTGGAGATTTTCTACTATATTTATAGCATTGGGTAAATGCATTAAATTGCGTAATATTTTCAAGCGACTTCCACTATGACTTTCCGTATCAAGTTGTTCAAAAATATTAATTTTCTCTACTTTAGATAAATGTCCTTTAACTTGTTCAATTGCTGTTACAACACTTTGAGGTCCTAGTTGCACCATTTGTAAAAACATTGCCAAAATATCAATAATATCTGGACTTAATTTACTTGAAGATATTTTTTCAAACAGTGTTACTCCAGTAGCATGATGACGGCTTTCATCTTGTAAGAAACCGTTAAAAATCGAACTTAATTGATGATTTTGGCAACTTTGAGCAATACTACGATAATGAGTTAAACCCCATCCTTCTAAAACCACCTGAAGTACAAATAATAAAACTGTTTTATCGTCATTTTCTACTACTTCTTCTAATAAACTTAAAAATGGATTATTATTTATTTTCGGAGTTACTAAAAAACGACTTATCTGTGATAAATGAGTTACTTCATCCGCAGCAAACAAAGCATAAAGCATTCTTTCCTCAGTAGTTTCTGAGAGTAAAACCATTTTAGCCATATAACCCACACCGGCTTTTTCGATAAAATAAGCTTCTTGTAAAATTCCTAAATTGCAAAGCTGTAAAATCGAACTTTTTTCCGCAGGTGTGGAATTTTTAAAAATTGTGACATTATCAAGATTGAAATATTGTGCATTCCAATAAGCAAATAGAGGTTCAGATATTTTGTTTAAATTTACCTCCGTTTTTTCCAACGCTGAAGATAAAATCCGGGATAATTTCTCTTGTTGATTTATATGAGGTAAATGCAATCCTGCAATAGAGTATTGTTGATTCATGATTTGATAATTTGGTAATTTCATTTATAACTTCTAACTCCTCACTCCTAACTCCTTACTCTTCACAACTAGAAATAACCATGGGATGAGAATCTTGAGCAAAATCTGGATTTTTCGGTAAAATCATTGGATCAGAATTCTGTTCATTTTCAGATTGTGTAAAATCGTTTTTCGGTATCAACATCTCGGAATTTAAACTTGAACAGATTTCAGTTTTTTTCTGGGCATTTGCACCACAAGCAGCAAAAGTAACTACTAGAAACGAGTTGAAAAGCACCGAGCGAATTGTCAAAACTTTTTTCATGATTAAAAATTTGACTAATGTATTTCTCGTAATTATTATTATTAGATTAATTTTCAACTCAATTGTTTCAATAGTTGAGATATTATCTTTGCTGCTTGCCATCCTGAAAGTAAAATAACCTCTAACCTTTAATCTTTAACCTTTAACCTTTAACCTGTTAATCATTGGGTTCTCCCTTCGATTTCACCATCTCAGATTTTTTTTGCTGTTTTTTTTCTTCATCTTCGTTTACAGCTTCCCAACTTCCCCAACGTAAAGCTTTTTGTTTTTCCACATTTTGAATAAATTGTAAAATCGAATTATCTGCTTTGGTTGGTGTTTTCAAATCAAATTTAATGGTTTGAAAAATCTGGGTATCCCCTTTGGCAAAATAGTTACCTACTCTATCTGTTAACCAAAGCACGACTCTATTAAATAACCAACCAAAAATTGAACGACGTTTTTTAGTTATCAAAATTGTTTGTCCTTCCGCTTTCCCATCTTCAATCAGACGTAAGGCAAACATAATATGAAAGTGGAGAAAATCGGGACCTAATGTTACCGTACCAATACTTCCGTACCAATAACACATACTATAAGTAATCGCTTTTTTATAGAAAGGACGAATTAATTTAACCAAAAATGAATCTTCACCACCCCATGTAACGTTACTAAAAATAACAGCATTTTCGTTGAGTTGTTCCTTACGAAAAACAATTTCTACAGGTAAATTATGAACCGTATTAAAGTGATGAGCATCAATCGCATTAATCATTAATACGTTGGGATGACAGTTTTTTATAAATCGAGAAGTCAAAATACTATCGCATTCAAAGTTCTCTAATTCTGGAACAAATGGTAAAGGCTGTAAAGGAGTTTCACCAGTCCAAACCCATATTATCCCGTACTTTTCGGCAACGTGCCAAGTTTTTAATTGTAAAGGAAGCGGTGTTCCCAAACAAGGAACATCAACACAATTACCTTTGCCATCGAACTTCCAATTATGAAATAAACAACGCAATCCCCCACCTTCAACTTTACCTTCTCCAAGGTGAGCGCCCATATGGGGACAATACGCATCAAAGCAAACTAATTCACCTTCAATATCGCGGTAAATTACTAATTCTCTACCCAATAAAGTAACCGGCTTTACCTGTCCTTTTCTTAACTTTCTCGAAGGAATAGCCCAATACCAACCTTCAATAAAACGTCTTGAATGATTAAATATTTCCGTGTAACGATATGAACTAATAGTATTTGATACGGCTTTCATGTTATTTTAATTACCGGATTTTCCGACTGATAAATAAGTTGTATTCAAAGGCGTTATATCAAAAATTAATAGCTTTTATTGTGTTGAAAACATCACTCTGAAACTATTCAACGCCTCTGATTTCAACCCAATCACATTTTCTATTTTGAAGCCGGAATTTTTAAGCTTGAATTAGGAATTTTATCCACAGAATTTGTTCGAGAAAACCACATTCTACGTCCGGCACGGGTGAGGTTTTCTTCAGTAATCTCCGTAAAACAAACTAACTCATCACCCTTCAGATGACCTGGGTTAAGTGTCTGAAAAAACCTAATATGAGGATCTCGTAATCTTTCCAGAGGTATACCCCGCAATCCATCCCGCAGTATATGAGGATGAGGAAAACTAACTACACCCGTTTTTATATTGTAATTTTCGCCGAAACGTTTGACAGCCAAATTCTGCATCAAACACAAAATATTTTCTGGGGTTGGTATATCATACCGAGGATAAAACTCCTGCCAAAATAACGGTAAAAAACGATAGGTGCGATATCCTCCAGAAATCAACAGCCAGTAAAGTTTACCTTGACAATATTCGTGACGTAGCTTGTTTATCGAAGATATCCAACTAATAGATAAAGCAGAACTTGACCAAGCACTGGGGTCTACAATTGTGTCTCCTGAAAACACAATGCTGATAGTTTCACCTGCAAAATAGGTGTCATACATTAATAGTGTCGAAAAGCCTTTTAACTGATTTGTTTGTTCATCTTTAATTAAAATTACCCAGTTTTTATTATCTAAATCATTGTGAAATACATCTTTTTTTACTCCTTGAAAATGATTGTTTAAAAGTACAAACATTTCCTCTACATCCACAGGTAATAATTCCTCGGTGCGAATTAATTGACTATTCATTATTTTATCAATAGATATTTGTATTTTCTTATTATTTACTATAAATTTATCTTCTGCAAATCTAGCAACTATATGTGTCAGAAAACTATCTGTCCTAGCTTTTTAAAACCCAACATACATCTATAAATAAAGCCAAAACTATTGATATATAAAGAAAAATTTGAATATAGTTTAAAATTTAAAAACAAAAAAATGAACTATTCAAAATATAAAATATTGTAAACTTCTACATCCTTCATACTGCTTCATCCCAGTTCATTTATCTTCAATTAATATCTTTTTGATTGATGAATTTTACTAATTATTTACAATAAAAGAGTATCCGGCGGTTTAAACCGCATCTACACAAACGAAACCCGTCTGCACGGGTTTCAAATATATTAGTCCACCGTAGCGGTGAACTTTGCTTATGTAGCCGCGACTTACGCTCGCCAGGCAAAGTATATGATTCTACTTTTAAAACATCTTCTAACAGGAGTCATTATGTTAAGCAACACAAATGAAACGCTGTTAATTGGTAAAGTGCAGAAACTTAGTGGAGTTCCGATTGGGACTATTCGCTATTACGAAAGCCTCGGTTTGATTAAATCAGCAGGAAGAACCGACGGTGGTTTTAGATACTTCTCCGAAGATATACTTACTCGTCTGTCGTTTATAAAACGCGCTCAACAACTCGGCTTGAGTTTACAAGAAATCGCCGATATTCTCCAGATTTACGATGGTGGTAAAGCACCTTGCGATCAAATTCAACACAAACTAGAAGATAAAATATTACAAATTGATCAACAGATTGATGATTTATTAAAATTGCAGGGTGAATTAAAAAGCCTACTTTCGGGATGGAAAAGTTTGTCTAACAAGCCTAACGATATAATTTGTCCGAATATTCAATAGGAATCTTTAGAAAAAACACCCTTTCTAATATCGGTTTCCATCGCGAGATGACCGCAAAAGCAAACTTATCAATGTATATTAGTTTACCAGAAGAATCTGTCTTGTGTAAATTGCGCTACAATAACTTTAGCTTTAGCTGACGACATAATTTAAGTGCATCTACTGTTGATATCAGGGTAGCATCTTTTGTAATGAGTTAAATTTGTGCGGTAACGAGCTAACTTAATTACATCAGCCCGAACGGCAAGTAAAGTAAGAGGATGTTTTAAAAGTAAAAGTGAGTATAAATTGTCATTCTGAGCGCAATTAAATGGAGCGAAGAATCTAGGTTTCGAGCGTATACCGAGATGTTTCATTCCGCTACGCTGCATTCAACATGACATAGAAGGAGACTTTTCAAACAACCTCTAAGTTGGGGATCTAAATCCGTAATACGCGACTTTTAATATTTTTTACTATTTATTGATATTTTTTGCAGCATCACCTAACTATCTTTCGTATAGGTATTAAATGTGAATCAGTTTTGGCTAATTCATTCTACATGGATAGGAGGTAATGCTAATTATATTTTTATTTCATGAAGGCTTCATTTATACTGTACTGACGAGTAGTATACTTAATTATATTAGTATTTAGAGTGTAATTAAATTTATGGACGAGTTAAACCATGATTTGCAACAACTCATCCAGGAGGCTTGTAGCAATTCACCATCTAGTCCAAAACATCGTCAAGCTCTCAACAAAATACTCCGAACTGTTCTTAAGTCAGGACGGATTTGGAGACCAGCAGCCGGAGATGTTTACGAAGAAACTCTGTATGAAGAAGCTGTCAATAAAACTATGTTTAACATGACTAAATCGCTGTGTCAAAGATACAATCCAGAGCGAGGTTCGTTTTTGAATTGGTTTAATCGGAGTCTGCACAATCAGTATATAGATGAAATTCGTGCGGCAAAACGCGATCGCGATCGCACTTATAATCTTTCTTTATGGCAAGATGATGACACCGAAATCGATCCATTAGATCGAGTTGCTTCACCAGTTGATGGCAAGTTATTGCTCGATACTTGGGAATCATTTGTAGAATGGATTGTTAATGATTCAAGTCATACGCTCAAAAATTGCCAAATAGAAAATAACCCGAAAGCAAACTGTCAATTACTAGCTCGTTTAAGATTGATTGCGGGAAAAGAATGGCAAGAAATCGCTACAGAAATTGGTTCAAGTCGTGGTGCAATTACGTCTCATTGGTGTCGAAAATGTGAAGTTTTAATGCGAGAGTGGTTACAAGCAAATCAAAGGCTATTTGGAGAAGATGTATATGAACGATAAGTTGAATTTACGAGAACTAGCGATTCCTGTTCCCATTCCCGCATCCTTTCGTCGTCAAGCTCAAGTTTATGCTTCGCAGTTTTTTGTCCAAGATGTGCAAAAACGAATTTATCAGCAAACTTTAGCGTTACTAGCGGTTGATAATTATCTACGTTTGTTGGGATTTGAAACTAACTTGAATCAACCAGAAAGATGGAATGTTACCCGTCGTGTGTGGAGCGAAGCTAATGAATTGGAAATTGAAGGATTGGGTAGTTTGGAATGTTGTGTAATTAATGCAGAACAACTTGTGTTACCACAGCCACAGTTAAGTTCTGAGGTCGGTATTGGTTATTTATTTGTGGAAATTACTAATTATGAAAAGACCGCGATATTGATGGCTTTTTTACCACTTTTACCAGAATATATAGAGGATAGAGAAATAGTATTTACAGATTTAATGTCAATTGACTATTTCATCGATTATTTAAGCAATAAAGAAGCTAATTATGATATTAATATTCAAAAAAAAGATAATTTAACACAAGAATTTACTGAAAAAAAAATTATTTATTTAAGAAACTGGTTAAATAATATTTATGAGGAAGAATGGCAACCCTCAACACGGGATTTACATACTGTTACCTGTCACAAAAAACTGCAATTAGCAAAACAAATTTTTGATATCCAGCTTACAGTATCTCAAAGTAGTGATGAATTAATTTTGGTGAGGATAATTATACAATCAGAAAATGCTAATTTACCAATCGGAATGCAGGTCAGTGTACCTGATGAATCTGATATTTATACCGAAACAGTAAATCAGGTTGCTAGCTTAATCTCAATTCCTTTAGAATTAGCGCCAGAGGAAAACTTTTGGGTCGAGTTAAGCTACAAAGATGAATCGATCCGAGAATATTTTGTTGCTTGATTTCGGAATGGGCTTGTATTTAGAAAGCGATTATAATGACTTTAAAAATCTCTTTAAAAATTGGCGGTAGGGTACAAATAAATTATACAGAAGTTTTGCCTGTCACCCTAGCAATTTTTGACAGGGAGGGACAAACAATCGAAATTGTTTCATTTCTTTCTCCCCTACCTCAGCCCCTCGAAGATAAGTTTAAACAATGGCAATATTATATCGGTCTCCAAGGTAATCGTCGGGTTGCCAAAAATCGCGACAAGCTGATGTCTGGAGTTGTCAATCTCACAGAATTAGCCAATTCTTTAAAAAGCGAATTAAATAAATGGTTAGGAAAAGATGGTTGGATTGATGAAAACGGTAAACCCGATCCGCGTGTCAGTCAAGTATTAGAAAATTTTCGAGAAAATATCACTCAAAAAGAAGAATTGCAAATAATTGTTCAGACAGAAGATCGACAATTGCGGGGACTACCTTGGCAAGAATGGGATACTTTATCAGCATATACAAATAGAGGGGTTGAGGTAGCGATTAGTGCTACCAACTTTCGCCGATTAACCCAAAAACAAACACCACAATTTAAAGCCACAGCAAGAATTTTAGTTGTGTTTGGTGATGAAAATTTAGGCTTTGCTCAAGAAGAAGAATTTATAAAAAACTTGCAAAAATATGGGGGAGAACCTCATATTCTCAAGCAACCGACACGACAGGAATTAGAACAGAAATTAACCGATAAACAGGGATGGCACATTTTCTTTTTTGCCGGACACAGCCAAAGCGATCGCAATGGTAGAATCGGTCAAATTCAGATTAATACCTATGACGCACAAGGAATTATTCAAATTAGCGAATTAAAAGATTTATTAACAGCAGCTATTCAGAAAAAACTCCAGCTAGCAATATTTAATTCCTGTGATGGTTTAGGATTAGCAAACCAACTAACTGAGCTATCTTTACCTTACTGTATTGTGATGCGGGAAATGGTGGAGTCTGCGGTTGCAAGAGAATTATTACGGCATTTTCTCGCAGCTTTTGTCAAGGATTACTCCTTATTTTCGGCGATGAACATAGCTCGACAAAAGTTACAGCAAAAATTTGAACCTGGTAAAAGTTGGCTCCCGGTAGTAGTTGCCAATCCTTTAGCCAAAGAACTAACTTGGAATCGATTGTTTTCCGAACGCAGATTGTCTTGGAAGTGGGAAATAATCTTGGGAATAATTGCGATCGCTTTATTAGTTAGCCTTCCTTTGAGTATATTAACTGAGTTTCAGAGTGGGGATACTTTAATATTTTATGCCCAACTTTACCCCCACTTAATAGTGTATCCTTCTTTATTCTTGTGGCTGTCTTTGTTTGCATCCTACCGAATGCATTGCATGATTCGCGTCAAAACCCGTCCTTTTGTGGTTTTGAAATTAGTAACTATCTTTTTCACATTGGGAGCATTATTCTTTGAATTAACAGGTAATCGTATTATGCTGATGGAGTTTAAAGCTGATGCAATGACAAGAATTAATCTACAGCAACTCTCGCAACTTTACTCAAACTGGAACAGTTCCCAGACGCAAATATTAAATATTCCTCCAGATATTTTTAATAGTCGCGCAGCATTTGATAAAAATGGCAATTTAACCCTGAAAAAAGCTGAATTAGAATCAGCTATCCGCATTCATACCAAAGAACAAGTACCAGGTTTACCAGGACTATTACGGATTGCGACTTCCTATGAAGCTTGGCGAAATAATTGGCAAGAATTTTCAGTGACACGCCTATTTTACGCCCTAATTTTTATTGCTATTATTAGTAGCGGTGCTGATATTATCGCGCTAGTTTCAACAATTTTATTTGTACCAGATTCAATTTTCAATAAAAACAGATATTTAACCTATTTAATTATCTGTGAACTGGGTATTCTGCTGTGGGTTCCCTTTCAATTCTATAGTATTGAACATACTAAAAGCTTATTATTTTCACCGGAATTCAAAGGTACTTTTGCTGGCTTAAATATTCTCCTCTACGCAATTATTTTTGCTCTTTCTTTAGCAACTCTCAGCAGCATAAATAGACACGCAACCAAACAATATCAACCTATTTTATTTACCTTCTTTTCAACTAGCTTAGTTTTAACATTGCTCGCAAGTATTTTTGGTACTTCCCTCGTCGATAACTTATTTGGAATGAATAGTACCGATCCCCTCACACCCTGGTTTTCCTGTGTGATTTTCTTTGCAACTATATTCTTTTTACTGGTGCGTTTAATTGACCTTCGCGTTCATGATAAATAAAATGTTAACTCCTATAATTCGTCGAGAACGAAAAAAAGTTATTTTAATTTCTGTTTTGGGATATATTTTGCCAGTTTTACTAGTTTATTTACAACTAGTCCCCTTCTCGTGGCGATTTTATTTATTACTACTAGCCGCGATCGCAATTTTAATTATCACCAAACTGTATAAATTCTCACCCGTTGAACTGGGATTCACCACACAAAACTTAAAACCTTCCCTCAACACGATCGCGCTACCAACCCTCGCATCAGGACTGTTAATGGTAATGTATTACACAATCAACGGTCCCCGTCTGGACAACTCAGCTTATCCCTGGGCTTTTTATGTATTTTTTGTAATTATCTCTTCTCCCATCCAGGAATTTCTGTATCGCGGCTTTTTATTCGGGATTTTTACCAGAGCCAAACTAGCAACTTGGCTACAAATTCTACTTTCTACCTTGCTTTACAGCTACGTCCACCTGATCTATAGAGATATCCCCACCCTCGTATTTACCCTAGTAATTGGTTTGTATTGGGGGTATCACTACGCCAAATACCGCAATATATATAGTGTGATTTTGAGCCATTCCCTACTAGGTGCGATCGCGATTCTGGTGGGTTTGGTGTAAATCTGGAAATATTTTTAGTTCCTTTGCAGCATCACCTAGGTTGAGTGCGTATACGTACTGTAAGCCAAATTACCTGATTGAGTAACTAAGAAATATGTTGCAAACAAAATTGATTTGTGCAGTATCCCTGATCGGCTTAATAAGTTGTACCAGTCAAACCCCGTCGAGCTACCCAAACGATTCAGTTATTACCCCAGCAGCACAAACCGAAGCCAATATAGCAACACAACAAGAAAATCAAAGACAAATAATTCGCTCGAAAATCAAACAAATCGAACAACAATCAGAGTTACTATCACAAACAATGATTGGCAGACAGCAAAAAATTTCCAATCTCAGACTACGAGAAAACGAATTAGAAAATAGTATACAAACATATAACCAAAAAATTGAATCTTTTATCTTCCAAAATAAAGATGCTGTTGCTTGTATGGGTGCTGCGAACGTCAGTTTAAACGAAAATAATCAGTACTCCGAAGATGTGAAAAATGTAGCTAGTGCAGTTACTTTTGTCTGTGGAGCAGGTATTTTACTGAATGAACAATTTAGAAATAGGGTTATTTTTGTCGCCGATCAATTAGTTCTGGCTGATAACAATGTCAAGAACCTTACAAATAACTTTCAAACCGTGCGATCGCAAATCGAATCTGAACAACAATTGCTAGCACAAGAGCAATCACAAGCAACCGAATTAGCAGCAAATATTCGTGACTACCAATCTCAATTAGCATCACCATCCCAAACCGAAATTTGATTTAATTTTGTGACATTGCTAGAAATATTGTCTTTTTTCAATTACTTCAAATTATTTCTAAAAATATTTTCAATTTTTTGCAGCACCGAGTGAATCCACTACGTATATAAGATATCAAGGATAGGAAACAACAAAAGCAAGTTTCCTTTGATAATTGTAATTTCAAAAACTACACAACCATGAACAAATTATTCCCCAAAGTCGGACTTTTCTTGATTATCGTTGCTAATGCTACTCCTGTTTTAGCCGCATCAAAATACCAAAATACATCGTTATTAAATCAGCAAATAAATTATCAAAAAAACTCACAACCAATTATTGTTGCTGGATTCTTAAAAAAAGTTGTCGATACAGTTGATAGAGTTGACCGTACCGCAGACAGAATTGAAAAAAGAAGACAACAGCGAAAAAGAAACGAACAAATAGAACAGGAAAGAAAAATTAGATTTGAGATGCAACAACGAGAACGCGAATTGATATTTCAACAACGTCAAGCACGTGAAGAAGAAAGAATCAAAATCCAAGCAGAATATGCAGCAGCAAGAAGAACAGCAACACAAAAACAACTAGAAGAAGCAGCAAGAAGAAGACAGTATTTTAATAGCCTTTCCCCTGCACAACAACAAGCTTATATTAAGCAACAACAACAAGTTAAACAAAAACAAATGGCGGCTGGTTTGCTTTTATTAGGCTTAATGATGAGCGCTAGTGGAAATAATTCTCCTCAACAAACACAAGAGCATTACATAATACATGACAACTCAAGACCAAGCAGCAATCCTGCTCCTAATCCGGTTACACCAATTGGTGGTAACAGTGGTATTTATGGAGATTGTCATCATGCTGGTTGCTAATTCAACTAACACCTCAGTTTAAATTTACCATCAATATATTGATAATTAGCTCGATAATCTGGCTAATTATCCCCTCTTCATTTAGCCCAAATAAGTAATTTAACTAAGAGAATCAGGAGTCAAACCAATGAAACAAATGCTAACTGTTTCCGGAGGAGTTTTGTTTGCGATCGCAATTATATCGGCAATTTTTGGAGGTGGATTTTTTATTCAGAAACTGCAATTTGAGCAGGAGTTAGCAAACAGGGGTGATTTTAATAAAACTGTCAGTACATTTACAGGTTGGGAAGAATTTAACAAGCAGAAACTAGAGGGAATACAAACTGGAGTCAACACCTCTCTTGCAGTTACAGGAATATGCGGAATTCTAGGAATTGGACTTGCAATTGCTGGAAAAAGTAAGACAGCACAATAAGTAAATAAGTCATTAAAATCATGCTCAAATTTACATCCAAACCCCAAATCAAACTAGCGCAAATTTTCTCCATTACAAGTGCGATCGCGCTGGCATTACCTTCCCATTCTGCCTACGCAAATAATCTCAATAGTATCTTCTTCGTCAGTAAAAGTGACAACCGCAATGTGGTTCATTATGGTGTACGAATCAATCCAGATTGCTCCCTCAAAACATCTCAACCTGTATACCCCTACTGGATACTCACAAACGGTCGGATTGAAGGTTTAGAAACATTTGAAGTTCCAGCTTTTGGAATCGCAAATCAATCAGTTTCCGGAAACAAAGTAGTCATGGAAATCAATGGTTTGAAAAACCGCAAAATTCCCAAAAAAATCACAATTCAAGCAAATCTTACCGCAAATCAAGACTGTCAAATTTCAGCTTTTACCACCATCAATGGTAAAAAAACTCAACTCACACGAGTCCATATTGATTGGACAAGAAAAGGTTTTCTGATTCCTAGTGGAACAGTCCATAGCGTCACTTTTTTCGGTGCAAATCAACAACGGGAAAATATTCCCTGTCAAGTCAATTGTCGCTTCTAGAAAACTAAAAATTACTAACCCACGAATAATATCAACCAAGCTATGAAATTTTCAAAACTTACCCGTAAATTAACTCTACTTATTCTTCCAGTTGTAATTTCATCTAGTGTAATGTTATCAACTAGCGTCTATGCTCAAAGAAATCCTTCTCAATCAGTTTCTCGTAAACAAGTTTTAAGTAAATTGATAGATACTGTTTGTGAAAATTACCCCATA
This sequence comes from Rivularia sp. (in: cyanobacteria), assembly GCA_050329355.1. Classification (GTDB taxonomy): domain Bacteria; phylum Cyanobacteriota; class Cyanobacteriia; order Cyanobacteriales; family Nostocaceae; genus Rivularia. The sequence goes on along the minus strand of JBHJOU010000643.1, from coordinate 4,138 downwards.
AAGTCAAAAAAATATGGGGGGTGTATGGTACTAACGTTGACTACCGTTTCCACTGCTAATAAATTAAAGATTCCAGCTACTGGATTTAATTTCAACAATAAATTACAAAGTAAAAAATTTATTTTGCAAACTATAGATAAATTAGCAGAAGATAGTGTATTTTTGTCTGCACTGAAAACCACATCTAGTGATTTAACTCTTGAGGAAAGAACAGGTATCGTTAGCAACTCCATTCTTAATTATGGAAGGCTCAAGCAGATAGGATATTACTAGCATTATCAACTGAACTAGTTTACAAATTGCTCAGTTCAAAACCGTTGTATATATAATCCACTTGAGTATTTAACCACTGCCCGAACATACGATTAAGAATTTCTTCGTATCGTTCGGGTGTCAGTTCTGCGGGTATATAATCTTCAACAATAAATAAATGGTACCCATATTCGGTTTTTATTGGACCAATCAACTCTTTGAGTGGGGTATTAAATACAAGCGAGACAATTTCTGGTAAGACAGCCCAGCGATATACTTTTCCTTCATATCCACATTTATATCTACGGTTTTCATCAATATCGTGAATACGAGCGGCTTGGTAAAAAGAGATTTCACCTTCTTCAATTTGATAATACAATTCTTGAGCTAGCTTCTCATCTTTCACGACAAATTGATACAGAGCAACTTGTTCAAATTCCAAGCGATTGTGTAAAAAAAACTGTTCTACTTCTTTAGCAAATAATGCTGAAGCTAACTTTTGACTAAGTAAACTATTGCGAATTCCCACTTCCCAATCTAATGGGGTTAGCATTTCCTGTTCAAGCCACCTAACTGTATCGCTAGCTTTTTCTAAACGCTTTTCTCGGCGCTGACGATTTGCTTCAATTTCAATTTCTTCTGTTGTGACGTTTATACCTTTTTCTCGTGCAACTTTTTCAATTATCTTTTGAGATGCAATATTAATATATATTTCTTTCAATTTGATTTTGCTTTTGATAAAATTGATAATTTCATCGGGTTCTAGAATGATTTGTAAATGCTGATTCATGATTATTTTCTCTAAAAAACTATTATAAAATACAATTATCGGTTTTACAAAAAACTATAAATTATCTATAAAAAATCGAATTAATATACTAATCTAATTTCGTGTTATCCAATATTTTTGTTTATTTTTCATCAAAATCTATCTGTAAGATATTCTTTTTTTTGTTAAAAGTAGAAATACTTAATTTTTAGTACCCTAAATAATTCAAAATAAATATATTGCTCGTTCATGGTGTTATGTGCTGTATTAAATGTTTCATTTTCTCAATTTACTCCTCAATAACTTGGTGAATAACTGCAATAAAAATAGCTTCTCTCAAATTTGTATCTCAAAGTGAAAAAATATCAACTGTAGAAAATACCGAAAAATTTCTAAATAGAGATTATCTTAAATAACTGAAAATTTGTCAGATATGTAGAGAATATCAAAAAAAAAACTGGATGCTAATTATTTTTCTTAGCCTCCAGTCATTAGTAGGATAGATTCTCAGTATATTTACCGAAAATTAATCGATAAAAAGCATAATTAAACTAGCAATATATACATGAATTTGTTAGGGATAAAAATATTTTTATCGTTACTTATTCATTTTCCCTTCAGCTAATAAATTTTCAATTTTTATGAGCTTTAGTTATCAAGAAGTTTTGCAATTATTAAAGCTTTAGTAGGGGGAGGTAAAACCTTAATTAAATTAGATTGGGGGAATTCACCACTCTAATTTATTCGCTTAATTTTCCTGAAAAAAAGAACCACCATTCGCAACGATAAACTATAAATATCAACTAATTTCGTTATCTGCCCCGTTATTTGATTGCCTGCTCAATCAAATTGTTTACACTTTAATAATTAATCATTACTTTTCACCTCACAAATAAACTTTTTTTGAATTACTGTTATTGTTGCTCTTTATAATTTAATGTATCAAAGACAATAATATTTGCCATTTTGGCAGATTTATTTCAAAGTAATTATGAACAAATATCTATCTGTAGATACTAGTAATTTAAATATAAATCACCGCAAAAAAACTTAATGACGTTCCAAAATTGAGATATTTCCGAACCGGATTGTGATCAGACTAGTTACTCAAACAGGACTTACGCAACTGGCATAATTTTTTGCAACGGGTGTGTAGTTTAGAATAAATTTGAATGTAGCGATAAGACTTAACTACGCACCATCAACCATTTGTGACAATATCGTAAGTCCTGTCAAATAAAAAAATGTCAGTTAGTAAACTACAGAAGTCGGGTTTTTATAAAAGTTGTGTGAGATTACAGATATTTATCTTAAAAACCCGACTTCTCACATTTTTTTTGATATTTTGATATTTCTTCTTGGAATTTTAAAATAAACGTGCTACAATATAGAACCCTACACAAAAAAGCCAAAAAAGTTCAAGCTCTAGTTTAAGCTCTAGAAATTTTATGGAGTAAATGCGTCATTTATAGAAGTGTTTAACAAGTAAAAGTAAAACCCGCCATACGGATAATAATCCGATGACAGGTCATGAATTAAGGGTTGGCAAAACCGAGTATGTTTTCTCAACGCTGTTTAGTTTTTCACGGCTTAGTTAATTAAATTCGCAAAAATTCAATTGGAAATCCCGCTTTTGTTCTGGGTGAAAATCAGATTTCATCGATTGATATTCGCGGACTTGAGTTTCAAGCCATCTGTCAATATTAGAGCCGCCACGAATTTCTGTCTTCTGTTTACCAACAACCTCAAGATAAGTCAAGTCTTTGATTTTATTTAAACAACTTGGCGACATATTGCCATCTTTTCTCTTGTGATGATTCTGCTTGGCTATGTTTATATTTTCGTTACATTGTGGATTTGATTTTTTAGGAGAATGTTCTTTAATCAATCTATTGTAAGTCCGGTAGGGAATGTAATGTAAAGGATTATAGCCAGCAAAACGCAGCATCAAAACACAAGCCCACGAATATTTACCCGCTAGAATTGCCTCAACTACTTGGTCGAATTGTTCTGAATGTATTGTCTTATCTAAATTGCCACTAATGCCAGAAAAGTCTTGATTCATGGTGTTAGTTGTCTCGAATTAAGTAAATTAGCCTCTAGACTGTGATTTGCTTGAGATAGTCGAAAATCGCTTTGAATTGTTAAAGGAGCATCCGGACAAAAATTTGATGGCTGATAATCAATGCATCAACTGTATTATTCCTTTTCGATAAAACAGTTTGTTTGTCCCACGCCATGTAATTAATCAGTTTTTGTCCCACCATCACCATTCAACTTGATAAGACGCTCGCTAATTTTCCTTTTATTTTCTGCATCTTCGTAGCTAGAAACGAGCTTTCCATGGATGAACTTACCACCGTCATTCCCCATTCGTGCCAGTTTGATTTGAACTTGAACTAGGCAAGAAGAAAATGCACGAAAGAATCGTGTATTTCCAATTGCTGCTTTAAATGCAAGTAATGTATTACATTTTGTATTTGCCGTATTTACAAAAGCCTCTGTTCGTGAGGCAAAATTCGTCCCCGAAACTATCAACTTCTGGGGAGCTAAATGTTTACGAGGATGCAAACTATGCTGGTTCATCCCTACAATAATGCCCGATTGGCATAAAATTTCGACTGCATTTAACCTGATGATCCTTTCCATTAATTAAACCTTTGACTAAAAACCCGACTTTCCTGCCATCGGAACAAATGCTTGTGACTACTGAAATAAATAAATTTCAGTGGCAGTAGGTTGGCAATAGTACTACCATGCTTCAAACAATTACTTAGAGTCATTTCAGATGACTGGTAATAAAAAATCTAAGTTAGTACTTGGTAGATGCAATTTCGCCTTTTTTCAATTTCCTAAACTCCTAATATAATTCTTTAACCCTGATAATATTTTGTATAAATAGAAACTATTTTACTTTAGGAGTATTTATGTGAAATTTCTTATTTTTAGTATAGCAAACAATAATTCTTCATCTTTAATTGTTAATAACACATTAGTATTTATACTATTTTTTTTCTGAAATGTCATCTGTCTAGGAAATCAGTTTCACCAACTAAATCTACTTAATATAATTATACGAATACTTAAGTATTGTGCAAGTTTAGATTTTGTCCCTTA
>JBHJOU010000819.1:0-2965 GCA_050329355.1 Rivularia sp. (in: cyanobacteria) | reverse complement strand
AGTGCAATACCGTCTTCGTTTTCCCATTGGTCGTGAACGTCTCCGACTACAGCGATTTTTAGAGTTTTCGAGTTTGTTAACTGAGTGCTTGTCATGCCACTTTCCTTTCCATATGTTTCCAGGATAGGAAACTCAAACCGATTTTGGCACAATTTTTCCCAAGTCGTATTATCCGCCGATTATTTTTGGTAAAAAGTACTATAATTATTTGAAGATTAAAAATTACATCTTGCTATATACGTATAATTTTATTGCCAAGCCCTTTGAACAATTGTGGATTTTCAATTTTAGATTTTGGATTAATGATTATGAATTATTTTGATTATAAGCAAGCTCTTGGTTTAAAAGCTGTGGGGATAATCTAAAACTCAGTCTTAAAGTCAATAGCTTCTTCTTTCAAATACTGGATAATCTAAAATCTGAAATCCAAAATTGTTTTTGGGGTTAGGTAAGGCTTTGTACCAAAATGCAAGATTTTGAATTTAAAAACAACATTAAGCCTAATCCTATTGTGTTTACTACTGCACTGCGAAAACGCGAAACAACCCAACCGGGTGCATTACCGCTAGATTTATTTGCAGCAATTGAGAGTCTTAAGAAAGAACTCAATGCTGTTATTTTGGCGCATTACTATCAAGAACCGGATATTCAAGATATTGCAGACTTTATTGGCGACTCGTTACAACTTTCCAGAGCAGCAGCTAATACCAATGCAGATGTTATTGTCTTTGCTGGTGTTCACTTTATGGCAGAAACGGCAAAAATTCTTAATCCCGATAAGTTGGTGTTGTTACCGGATTTGGATGCTGGTTGTTCCTTAGCAGATAGTTGTCTACCGCCGGAGTTTGCAGCGTTTATTGCCGCTCATCCAGAACATTTGGTGATTTCTTACATCAACTGTACTGCGGAAATTAAAGCGATGAGCGATATTATCTGTACTAGTTCTAACGCGGTGAAAATTGTGCAGCAGATACCCGAAGAACAACCGATTATTTTTGCACCAGATCGCAATTTAGGACGTTACGTAATGCAACAAACTGGACGTGATTTACTGTTATGGCAAGGTAGTTGTATCGTTCATGAAACCTTTTCCGAGAAGAAGATTGTTCAGTTAAAAATTGCACATCCACAAGCTGAGGTAATTGCTCATCCCGAATGCGAAATAACTGTATTGCAACACGCTGATTTTATTGGTTCGACAGCAGCGTTATTAAAATATTGCCAGCAAAGTTCGAGTGATGAATTTATCGTCACTACCGAACCAGGAATCATTCATCAAATGCAAAAACAAGCACCTCACAAACAGTTTATTCCCGCACCACCTACGAATAACTGTAATTGTAACGAGTGTCCGTTTATGCGGTTGAATACTTTAGAAAAGCTGTATTTAGCGATGAAGAATCGTACCCCGGAAATTACTATGAGTGAGGAGATAAGGGTTAAAGCTTTGCTTCCGATGCAGCGGATGTTAGAGATGAGTGTTTAGATAGATTTTGGTAGAGACGTGGTGCTAAAACAGCGTCTCTACAATCAAGCTATAGTAATAACTACCAGATTTTTGATTAATAAACTGACTCTTAATCCTAAAACAACATCTTTAACTAAAGTCAAACGAGCGCCTAGTTCTGAGTCTATTAGGAAATACTCAGATTTAATATCTTGAAAAATTTTTTCACGTTCAGAAGAACTTTGAACAGGTAGTCTTTCTAAAAACCGAGAACTAAAACGACTTATTATTCGCTTGCTTTAGCGCCGAATCACTATATTTTTTATAAAGCTGAATCCTTGTTTGCGCGTCTTTGAAGCGACTATGACTAGATGGAACCTTAGCCATCAAATCAGAGGCACGTTGCCACCTAGCAGCTAAATCTAACCAGTCAGCAGAAGTTGTGATTGTTTGTCCATCTTCAACCGCTTGGTTGGCAATTCGCACTGCTACACCAAAAAAGTCATCCTCGGCTTTATAAGAATTAACAACAGATGCTTCTAACCTATTTTGGTAAACATCTTTAGGTTTTAATGACTTAATTTCGGGTGTATTAGGTGCTTTATATTTCAAAGCTGCTGTTTCTATTGAATTATTTTTATTACTACCCTGTAAATAATAAGCAAGCCAACCCGCCGATAGTAGTAATATGCACAAACTTAATACATTTAATATCCGCCCAAAGAAGGATTTTCTAAGTCGATTATTGTTATTAACTATTAAATGTCGAGATGATTTAGCCAGGAGTAATTGCGGTTTTTGTGATTCGTTTTTATTATCTTTGAAATCTTTTATTATTTGCTGTAAAGCACTCGGTTTTTTTAAAGTAATTTCTTCTGACCACAGCAATTGATTTTCTGGATCGCGATTTATTTCTTCTAACCACAACAATTGTTGCTCTCGGACAATACGACTATTTATGTGAACCTTATAGATATTACGAGGTGCAATAGATTCTAGTATCTGCCGAATTTGCTGTATTAAAGTCGATTTCTCTAGTTTTTCTATGGTTCGAGCTTCACATAAAAGTTGTAAAACTCCACTATCGAAAACTGCTCTGGTTCTCACGCCAGAATCAGCTAACTTTTCATTCAATATTTGAATAATTGCTGCAATACTACCTTGGCTAGCTTGCAAAGCAATATCATTTATTTGATTAACCATTTGTGAAATCGTAATTGTTTGTCAATTTTAAATTGTTAACAGACAATTTAATCTAAAAAAATCAATCTTTTTGTTCCTTAAAAACTTCTATAGACTTATATTTTTGATCTTTTACTTTGATTGTAAGTTGAAAAATATCAAATTGGCAAACAGTTTCAAAAAAGAAAGCCTCCTTCAATTATACCGAAGGAGACTTTCTTTTAAATTAAAAACCTGGCACCGAGCTATTTTCACAGGAGGCAACCCTCCAACTATCGTCGCCGCAACAGCGTTTCACCTCTGAGTTCGGGATGGGATCAGTGTGGTTCCACCGTG